>CADCTO010000647.1 GCA_902805585.1 uncultured Armatimonadota bacterium
CTGCTCGTGGACGAAGGCGCGGCGACCGAGCTGGTGGAAGAGGCGCCGCCCGTCGCGCACGAGGACGTTGCGGTCCTGGAGGCGACCGTGCGGCGCCACCTTCCCGGAGCACGCGCGCTCTGCCTGTCGGGTTCGTTCCCGGCCGGCGTACCCGAGGATTTTTACGCGCGCCTCGTGCGCACCGGGCACGAGGCCGGACTGCCGACCTTGGTGGACGCCCAGCGGGGGCCGCTTCGCGCCGCCCTGGAGGCGCATCCGTTCCTGGTCAAGCCCAACCGGGAAGAGGCGGCGGCAACGCTCGGTCTTTCCCTTTCCGGCGACGCCGAAGCGGACGTACGCGCGGCCGTCCGCGCGCTCACCCGGGCGGGCGCCCGCTGGGCGCTCGTCTCTCTGGGCGCGACCGGCTCCCTGCTCGGCGATGAGAACGGGGGTCGGTGGCGCATCACTTCCCCTCGCGTCGAGGCGGTCAACCCCATCGGCTCCGGCGACTCGCTCGCAGCGGGCCTCCTTGTCGCCCTGTCGCGCGGCGCGTCCGTTCCCGAAGCCGCACGCTACGGGACCGCCTGCGCCGCCGCGAACTGCCTGACCCCCACCTCCGGCGTCGTCCATCCCGCCGACGTGGAGATGCTGCTCCCGCAAGTACGGGTAGAAAATGGCTAGCGGCGTTGCATCACTGCCAGCGACCCTACGAAGCGTGCCCGGACGTTCTTAACGCTCTACAATCCCGGCGCGAAGCCCGCTATGACTTCCAGATGGTCCGGCAGATGATCGGGAGCCAGCAGGTAGGCTGTCAGACGCACGTGTCCTTCCAGAACCGTTAGCCCCGCGTCCGGTGACGCGCCCACGACGATGAGTTCAGGGAACGTCGCGCCGTCGCGCAATCCCCGCGCCATGCGGAGAAACCGTTCGTTGCTCTGCCCATAGATCTCGCGCCCCGCCCGGATCGTCTCGGCGGCGTGCGAGGGCAGGCGCGAGCCACCGGAAATCTCGTTCCAATAGGAGTAATCGATGTACCGGACCCTGGCGACTTCCTGGCGGTCAAGCAGCGCGCGGTGCCAGGACACGTCCGCGGGGAGTTCTTCGAACACGTAGGCACGGTAGCCACCGAGGAGTCGCCGGCGGTACGCGTTCTCTTCGGCGCTGCCGATGTCCGGCGTGTCCACGACGTCGCGCCCCTTGCCGTCGCGTTCCAGCAGTTCCGCCACTTTTTGTCCGAACCGCTCGGACGCCGCCTCCGCTCGGAGGAACACGGCGATCATGTCGTCTTCGGTCGTGGGTCGGAGCAGACGCATTGGAACACCTTAGGGCGGGCCCACCCTCTGCCGGGAAGAGCCCTCACCCCCTTCCCCTCTCCCCTGGCTTCCGGCTGTCGCCGGGGGGAGAGGGGTGCCTGACACCATCTCGACAGCGGCTTCACGGGAGGTAACCCCGAAGGCGTCACCCCCGCGCGTAGCAGCAGTCGGGCCGCGCCCCAGGCACCCCTCTCCCCCCGGCGACAGCCGGAAGCCAGGGGAGAGGGGAAGGGGGTGAGGGCCGCGAAAGGAACTATCATGGAAACGCAGACTAGCGAGATGATCGACCCGCGAACCCTGCGGCTGTTCTACGACCCGCCCGGCACGCTGCGGCTGACGGTGGGGGAGGAGCGTTCGTACCCTGCGGTAAAACTGTACCAGGCGTCCCCGCTTTCGCGGCCGGGCCGCTACCTTTCGCTCGTGGACGGCAAGGGCGAAGAGATCGTCATGGTGGAGAACCTGGCCGACTTTGCCGCCGACTCGCGCGAGGTGGCGGAGGAGGAGATCCGCCGCCGCTACCTGACGGCGCGGGTAGAAGAGATCACAAACATCCGTACCGAGTTCGGGGTCACCTACTGGCACGCGCGGACCGACAAGGGGGAGCGCGATTTCGTGGTCCAGAGCCTGAGCGAGTCGTGCGTGTGGCTGAGCGACCAGCACCTGCTGATCATCGACGTGGACGGCAACCGCTTCGAAATCACGGACCGGTCTCGGCTCGACGCCGCGAGCCAGGAACGGCTGGACCAGGTGTTGTGACCCCTCCCCCCTGCCCCCTCCCCTCGGAAGGGAGGGGGAGAGGCGCGCGTATCGAGGCCACTTCGGCGGGCCTTCGGGTTACGGTCACTCCCCCTTCCCTCCGAGGGGAGGGGGCAGGGGGGAGGGGTAGGAGACGATCATGCGCGACATAGAGATCCGGGGCGACCACATCACGCTCGGGCAGCTGCTCAAGGTCGCGGGTTTGGTGGGCAGCGGCGGCGAGGTCAAGTGGTTCCTGGCCGAGACGTCGATCCGTGTCAACGGTGAGCACGACAACCGGCGTGGCCGCAAACTCCACCCGGGCGATGTGGTGGCCGTGGAAGGGCAGGAGGAGATTCGTCTCGTGTCGGGAGAAGACGCCGCGTAAGCCTGACGTCCGCCGAACGAGCCGTGCTTTTTGCCACGCCGTCGCTAGACGGGGCCGGTCTTCTTCTGCGGGTCGGGAGCGGGTTTCGACTCTACGGTCGCTTGCGGCGCGGGCGCCCCCTGCCCGTTCGTGCGCGACGGGGGGAGGGGAGCGCTTTCAGGGGCCGCAGGCACAACGGGCGCCGCCGTTTCGTGTGCCGCGCTGACAGGGGGCGTGGCGCCCGCGGGGCGGGCGGCGAAGTAGAGTTGGATGCCTTTGGAGGCGATCACCGAGCCAGCGACGCACATCAGCAGGAGAAGCAGTATCTTCTGGAGGAGCTGGCTGAACGAGCGGCCGATCTCCACGCCGGCCGAGGCCGCGTTGCCGCCCTGCTCCCCGGTCGCGACCGGGGCGGGCGCCGGGGCCGGCGGCGCGGGCGCGTTGAACAGGGTGTTCGCGGTCAGGAAAACGAAGACCAGCAGCCCGACCCCTGCCAGGAAGACCAGCAGCCCGGTGATGCGGGCGGGGGTGTCGTGCTGGTTGGACATGGGGTTCAGCCGGCTGCTCCTTACAAAAGGACCCCGTGGCCGGGGTCATTATTACTATAGCATCGTGAAATACGCGTGTCAAGCGGCAGGCCGATCCGGCGCGCTGTTCACGGGTTGGTCGGGTAGCGGCGGAGATATCGGGTCAGCGCGACGGCGCGCGGCGTGGGCAAAGCCGCCAGGATCTCGCCCGCGGTGCGCGCCTTCATCCGGAGCAGGAGTGGGGCGACCTCGGCATCCGGCATCCTGGTGAAAAGCCGCGCGACCTGCACGGAGTCCATGGTGACCAGGATGCGCGCCACGCGCGCCGGGTTGTCGGCGGGGGCGGCTTCCTCCGCGGGCGGCGCAGGGTCCGCCGGCGGCACTTCCGGAGCCGGCGGCGGCGCGGCGGGCGGTTCCGGTCCGGCCGCTTCCGTGACAGCCGGTTCGGCTTCTGCTTTGCTGTGTGCGCCGGTCGGTACGGGCGCCTTCTTTTTGCTGCCCGCGAGGCCCAACGCCACAAAGGCTTTCCCGGCCGCCGGGTTCTTGCCGGCCCACTTCCCGACGGGCAGCACGCCCGCCTTTGCCAGCCCCCACGCGCCGCCCAGGAGCAGCAGCGGAACCAGGGCGAGCACCAGCTTCAGCGGGCGCCGTATGCGCTTGGGCGCCGCGATCCGTTCCGGCAGATCAGACATGGCCGGGTGTTATCCGTCGCCCAACCGGGCGGTGATCTTGCGGACGTAGTTCTGCGTCTCGCGGAACGGCGGGATGCCGCCGTATTTGGCGACGTTGCCCGGCCCCGCGTTGTAGGCTGCCAGCGCGAGCCGCACGTCTCCGTGGTAGCGGTCCAGGTGCTCGCGGAGCTGGGCGACCCCGGCGCGCACGTTCTGCTCGGGGTCGAAGGGGTCGGAGACGCCCGCCTCCCGGACGTTGGCGGGCATGAGCTGCATCAGGCCCATCGCTCCCGCCCGCGAAACCACGCGCGGGTCGCCGCTGCTCTCCTGGTCGATGACCGCCCGCACGAGTTCGGCGGGGACGTCGTACTGTCCCGCGTATTTCTGGATCAGGCCTTCCCACTGCGCCACGGCCCCACTCGCGCCGGCGGCCATCGGTCGTGGCTGAACGGGCATGGGCCCGACCCACCCGGGCGGCGGCGGCAGACCCGGCAGCCCATTCGACAGGGGTTTCGTCGCCGGGCCGGATGCTGCCGCCGCAGGCGTGGAGGCGCGTTCCAGTTCCTGCGTAAAGGTCGGCGCGGACACGCCGGCGGCATTGCCGCCGGCCAGGGCCGAAATCTTCGATTCGATCTGGGCGATCCGCGATCGGACGCTCGCCGGTCCCGAAAAGCGGTCCGTCATCGTTGTTGTGCCTGCCGTCGCGCGAATTCGTGGCGCCCGGACGCGGTCTCGTCCAGCGCGGCCTGTTCAAACCGTCCGAGTTCCGCCTGGTAGTCGGCCCAAGCGCGCTCGCGCAGCTTCTCCACGGCCCGCCGTTCCGAAGCGGCTTTCGCCAGGTCCCGGCGGCGCGATTCGGCCTCCGTCTGGAGCACCTGCTGCTGGCGCTCCATCCGCACCGCCTGTTCGGTCAGCGCGTCCGCCCAGGTCCGGGCGGCGACCCTCGCCTCGACCGGTGCGTCCGGACGGAGGGCAAGGCTGGCCTGCCGCTGCGCCGCGAGCGAAGCCAGCCCGTCTTCGACCTCGGCGACCTTTCGCTGCGCCGCCGCCAGCGCCATCTGCGCCTGCTGCTCCGCCCGGAGCCGAAGATCGAGAACCGTTTGAAGCCGGAAGGTGAACTTTTTCAGTGGTACTATCCCTGGTCTTATCCGCTCGAACTCTGCGCGCCTGCGAACACGCCTTGGAGCCGGCGCAGCGTTTCGTCCAGCGGCGCGGGCTCGTGCGTGCCCTGGCGCAGGAAGGCGCGGGCCGGTTCGATGAGCGCGCGCGCCTGGTCGATGGCCGGGTTGGTGCCGGTCTGGTAGGCGCCGACGTTGATGAGGTCTTCGGCCTCCTGGTACGTCGCCAGCGTTTGCCGCAGCGCGCCGGCCGCCCCGCGGTGCGCTTCCGTGGTTATCATCGGCATGACGCGCGACACGCTGGAGAGCACGTCGATCGCCGGATAGTGGTTCCGCGTGGCCAGATGGCGCGACAGGACCACGTGGCCGTCGAGGATGCCTCGCGCGGCGTCCGCGATGGGCTCGTTCATGTCGTCGCCGTCCACGAGGACGGTGTAGAGCGCGGTGATGGTCCCGTGCTCGCCCGCGCCGCCGCGCTCCAGCACTTTCGGCAGCAGGGCGAAGACGGAAGGGGTGTAGCCGCGCGTCGTCGGCGGCTCTCCGGTCGCCAGGCCGATGTCGCGCTGGGCCATCGCCAGGCGCGTGACCGAGTCCATCATCAGCAGGACGTCTTTGTTCTGATCGCGGAAGTACTCGGCGACGGCCGTCGCCACCAGGGCCGCTTTGAGGCGCACGAGCGCCGGCTGGTCCGAGGTGGCGACCACGACGACCGAGCGGGCCAGTCCCTCCGGCCCCAGGTCGTTCTCGATGAACTCCCGGACTTCCCGGCCCCGCTCGCCCACGAGCGCGATGACGTTGACCTGCGCGTGCGTGTTCCGCGCGATCATGCCCATCAGGGTCGATTTCCCGACGCCGGACCCGGCGAAGATGCCCATCCGCTGGCCGCGCCCGCAGGTGAGCAGGCCGTCCAGCGCGCGCACCCCCAGCGGCAGCGGCTCGGTGATGCGCCGCCGCGTGAGCGGGTCCGGCGGCGTGGCGTGGACGGGGTAGCGGGTCCGGGTCTCGACCGGACCCTCGCCGTCTATCGGGCGGCCCAGGCCGTCCAGGACGCGGCCGAGCAGGGCGTCGCCGACGCCGACGCTGAGCGCGCCGCCGGTGCCCACGACCTCGGAGCCGGGCCGGACGCCCTCCATGTCGCCCAGCGGCATCAGGAGCACCCGTGGGCCCTCCGCCGTGTCGCGCACGCCGACGACTTCGGCCTGCAGCGGCGGCTGCGTGCGCGAAAAGCGCACCTCGCAGATCTCGCCGCAGGCCGCCGCCGGGCCGGTCGCCTCGATCACCAGGCCGATCATCTGCGTGACCCGGCCGTTCATCTTGACCGGGTCGAAACGCTCCACACGATGGCGGTAGGGCGAAAGGTCCAGGGTGATCGGGCGCACGGGTTTCATCTGGCCCCCCCGTTATCGGGGGCGGGGGGGGCTCCGGTGATGGCGGCCAGGATCGACCGTTCGAGCGGGGTCGCGCCCGGCTCCTCGGCGACCTTGTAGGTGCGCGATTCGCGCGATCCGAGCGTGACGTTCAGCTCCACCGTCTGCGCGCCGCGCCGGATCGTCAGCGGCACGGTCTCCCCGGGTTTGCGGTTCCGCACGAATCCGCCCCCGAGCGTGGCGACCGGGGTGCCGCCCACGTGCGTGAGCAGATCGCCGGCCGCCAGGCGCGCCTTCTGCGCCGGGCCGTCCGGCACGAGCGAGGTGACTTCGAGGCCGTCCCGCGTCGGGTTCCAGGTCAGACCCAGGAAGGGGAGGGCCCGCACCGTTTCTTTCATTTCCAGCCCCGCCGCCGCCAGCGTCTCTTTGAACGGCAGGTCGGCCGTGGAGCGCAGTGCCCGCTCGAAGAACGGCGCGAAGTCCGTGCCGGTGAGCCGGGTGGCGGCGGCTTCGATCCCGTTCTCGGGGAAGCCGCGGCCGGTGCGCTCGCTCTCGCGCAGCAGGTGCCGCATGAGGTGGTCCAGCCCTACGCGATTGTTCGTGCGACGGCGCATCTCGATATCGAGCAGCAGGCCGACGAGCATGCCCTTGTTGTAGTAGGAGAGCCCCCCGAAACCCTGCGAACCGCCTTCCCAGGCTTTCAGCGACGCCTCCTCCAGCGTGACGCGCTGCCGGGCGGGGTTGTTCTGGAGCTGGTTGATCCCGGCCGCGATGTCTTCCAGCCAGTAGGCGCGGTCGGCCAGCCCCGCTTCCAGGAGCAGCCGGGGGGCGTAGTACTCGGTCACGCCCTCCGACCACCACAGGTCCTTGACGCGCACCGCGCGGGTGTAGTCGAACGGGCCGAGGGCGGCGGGCCGCACGCGCTTGACGTTCCAGGCGTGGGCGAACTCGTGGGCGGTGATCGACAGCCCGCCCCGGCCGCGCAGCGCGGCCTCGGGAAGGCGGATCACCGTGCTGTTCAGGTGCTCCAGGCCCGCACCGCCGCCCCGTTCGAGGAACCGGAAGTGGTACACGTAGCGGGGGAAGGGGGCGCTGCCGAAGACGCGCATCCCGGCTTCCGAGACCTTGTACACGTTCTCGACGAACGGCTTGTGATCCGCCCCCTCCGCCCCGACGACGACGACCGAGAACGGCACGCCGTTCAGGGTCCGGTCGTACCGGGCGAACCGTCCCAGGTCGGCGGGCTGGTCGGCCAGGGTGTCGTAGTCGGGAGCGGTGAAGGTGTTCGGGTCGCCGGCCGTGGGGGCGTTGGCCGAGGCGACCTTCCACCCGGCCGGGACACGGTAGGTGACGGCGCAGGGCGCCGTCTTGCCGTCCACCACGTACATCAGGGCCGCGGGGCCGTTGACGAACCCGTTGTTCTCGTCCAGGTAGGTCCGGAAGAAGCCGTATCCGGGCTCACTGGCCCGTAGGTCGTAGCGGATGGTGACGCTTTTGGCCCCTTCCGTCGCCACCTGCCAGGTCCGCGGGTCCAGCGGCTTCACCGCCCGGGGCTCGCCGTCGGGACCGACGGCCGAAACGTTGGCGATGTCTTTCTGGAAATCGATCAGGGTGTAGTACCCGGGCGTCCAGGCGGGGATGGCGAACGAAACAGCCGGGTCGGTCAGACCCTCGGCTTTGGCGGTGACGCGGTAGGTCTTCTTCGCCGTGTCGGCGACGCTGACCGTGTAGACCACCCGCGTCGGCGCCTTGGCCCACGTCGGAGATGCCGCCGAGAGCACGGCGAGCAGCAACGCGAATACGAAGTTTCGGGAGTAACGGAGCACGAGCCTTTGCCTTTCTACCGGGCCACAGTCCCGGCCCCGTCCCGGGAGGGAGGGGCGGGCCGCGGTCCCTAATCCGCCAGCGCGCGGGCGATCTCGCCCAGCTGGGTCTCGATTCGTGCGTCCAGCGTACCCGATTCCGTTTCGATCTGAACGCCGCCGATGCCCACGCGCCGGTCTTCCAGTATCTCTACGGCATGCAGCCCCTCGAAAAGTGCCATCAATTCCTCGCGCCGCGCGCGCAGACGCTCCACGTCGTCCGGGTTCACCCGGATGCGGACCTGGTCGGTGCCGGCGAGCCGGCGGAGCGCGTGGCGCGTGATCTCGGTGACCACGTCCGGGTTCACGCTCACCTCGGCCTTCAGCACGCGCCGGGCGATCTCGAGGGCGAGTTCACGCACCTGGACCTCGGCCGCGCGCCACACGCGCTCCTGTTCGTCCTGGACGGCCTGGCAGAACGCTTCGAGGTCCTCCCGGAGTTCGGCATGCTGTTCCGCTGCCGCCGCCAGGGCGGCTTCCCGGGCCTCACGGTGGGCCTGTTCGGCGCCCTCGGCGTAACCCTTCGCGTGGGCGTCGATGTGCATCTGCGCCGCCTGCCCGCGCGCGGCGTCACGCACCCGGTCCGCTTCGGCCCGCGCGTCGTTCAGGATGCGCTCGGCGTCCTCCTGCGCCTGCACGACCGCTTCGAGCGCCTCGCGGTAGTTGAAACCGATGCTGCCCGCCGGTATCGCTTCGATGTCGCGGAAGACCGCGGACGGCGGCGGGGGCGCCGCCGGGGCCTCCCCCGCCCGCAGCAGGCTACGCAATGATCTCCTCCTGCTCGCCCCGCGCGACCACGATCTCGCCCATCTCTTCCAGGCGCCGGATGATGTTGACGACGCGCTGCTGCGCTTCCTCGACGGCGCGCACACGCACCGGACCCATGAACTCCATGTCCTCCTTGAGCATCGACCCGGCGCGCTCCGACATGCAGCCGAAGATGCGCTCGGCGACGGTCGCGTTCACGCCCTTGAGGGCGAGCGCCAGTTCCTTGGAGTCCACCTCGCGCAGCACCTGCATGATGGCCCGGTCGTCGAGCAGCACGATGTCCTCGAACACGAACATCAGCTTCTTGACCTCCTCGGCCACGTCGGGGGCTTCTTCCGAGAGCGACTCCAGGATCGTCCGCTCGGTCGAGCGGTCCACCCAGTTGAGCACCTCCACCAGGGACTTGACGCCGCCCGCGCTCGACATCTCGGTCGAGATGACGGACGAGAGTTTGCGCTGGAGCACCCGCTCGATCTCGCGGATGACGTCGGGGGGCGTGCGGTCCATCATCGCCAGGCGGCGGGCGACCTCGGCCCGCAGGTCCGGCCACAGCCCGGCCAACACCGTCGCGGCGTTCGCGGGCGGCAGGTAGGCCAGGATCAGGGCGATGGTCTGCGGGTGTTCGTCCTGCAGGAACATCAGGAGCTGTGCGGGCTCGGCCTTCTTGATGAAGTCGAAGGGCAACACCTCCATCGCCTGCGTGACGCGCCCCAGCACCTCGGCCGCCTTTTCGTGCCCGAACGCGTTCACCAGCGCCTCGCGGGCGTACGTGATGCCCCCCTCGGTGATGTAGGCCTGGGCGAGGCACATGTCTTTGTACTCGTTGACCACCATTTCGCGCGTTTCGGGCGCGATGCGGCCGATGCGCGCGATCTCGATCGTCAGGTGCTCGACGTCCTCCTGCGGCAGGTGACGGTAGAGCTGCGCCGACGCGTCCGGGCCGAGGGCGACCAGGAGGATCGCGGCTTTCTGGGTCGTGGTCAACTCGTTGAGGCGAGGGGACATCGTATTCTCCTTCTATATCCCGGCTAGCCGCGGGCTCGCGTGGACGACTCCACCGTGGTCCACGAGCGCAGCAGCAGGGCGGCGGTCTCGGGGCGCTTGTCGATGAAGTCGAGGATGGCCTCCAGTTCCGGCTCGGCCTTTTCCCGGATGGGCCGCATCCGGGGCGCTTCCTCCGGCTCTTCCTCCTCGGTTTCCCTGGGGCCGTGCGCCGCTCCGGGTTCGGCCTCGATGGGGAGGATGTCGCCGATGCGCGTGCCGGGCGCCGGCACGGCGGCGCCCCGGGCGAAACCGACTCCGCCTCCGGCAAGGGCGAACTCCGCCGACGTCGATCCGGGCGCGGCGAGGACCGACACGCCCCCTTTGCGCCGCGTCAGCAGGAACGCGGCGATCAGCATGGCGGCGAGGCAGAGGGGCAGCACGATGTACGGCGCGTAGGCCGCGAGCCAGGCCTGTCGCTCCGACGTTTCGCGCGCCGCCCGGGACAGCGTTTCGCCCGTCCGGTCGAACGGTGCCGAAACGACCGCCACCGTCGTGGACTGCGCGTTCGTCGGGTTGATGACGCTGCCGCGCACCCAGGTCTCGATGGCCGCGCGCACGTTCGCGGGGAGCTTGTCGTCCACCCACACGGAAACGTTCAGGCGCTTCGGCTCCCCGACCGCCTTGACCGTGTGCACGTTTTCCGTGGAGTTGTCGTAGTTGATGGTTTCGCGCGTCTGCTTATAGCTGCCCGCCCCGCGCTCGGCCCCGGTCGCGGCGGGGTAGGTCGGGACACCGCCGCCGGCGCGGTTCGCGTCCATTCCCACGGGCGCCCCGCCCCCGGCGGCTCCGCCCGCCGCGCCCGAATACTGCTCCGACTGGGACTCCTCCGACACCATCAGGCCCTTGCCGTCTTCGCCGGCGGGCACGACTTTTTTGGATTCGGTCTCCTGCCGGTCCAGGTCCAGGGTCGCGTCCACGTAGACGATGGCTTTGCGGGGGCCGAACACGCGGTCGAGGTTCCCCTGCAGCTCTGCCTGGCGGGAGCGGACGTACTCCTTCTCGGCGCGCGTGCGCGTTTTGAGGGTGCCGTTCCCGCTGACGCCGGTCACCGATTCCGCGCCCGCCCAGAGCGTCGCGCCCTCGGACGAGGCGATGGTGACGTTTTCGGGGGTGAGACCCGGCACGGAGTTGGCGACCACGTAGGCCATGGCCGCGACCTGCCCCTCGTCGAACGTGCCGCCGGGGACGGGCGTCAGCGTGACCGCGGCCTTGGGGGGAACGTCCTCGCCGACCCGCGCGTTCTCCACCGGCAGGGCGAGGTTGACGCCGGCCTTCTGCACGCCCGCGTAGCGGCCGAGCTCCTGCTCGATGGCCTCTTCCTGGGCGCGCTCGATCAGGGCGCGCTGCTGCTCGTAGGTGGCGAACGGGCCCATCGAGGAGATCCCCGGAAGGCCGCGCCGAGACTCCGAAGCGCCCGCGACGCCCCCGGCGAGCTGCCGCGCCCGCCCGGCGTCCGCGGCGCGGACGGACAGCGAACCGCCGTCCGGCGAGATGCGGTAGGGGATCGCCGCCTTGTCCATCTCTTTGGCGAGCGACTGCGCTTCCGAGGGGGTACCGGCGAAGACGCTGACGAAGTCCGGGGACGCAGCCCAGAAGGTGAAGCCGACCGCGAGGACCAGAAGAAAGATGCCGCCTCCGGCGATGGCCGCGCGGGTCGATCCGCCGGCTTCCTGCCAGAACGAGCGCGCCTGCGCCCAGAGATCCGAGAATGGCGTCACAGGGCCTTCACCCCCGTGTTATTGCCGGGCCTGTTGGCTCCCCCGGCTTTTTCCGCTGTATGCCCTGCTCCGACGCGCCGGGAAAGCCCGCGGCGCTGGGCGCGGAAAAGGCGCCCGGCCTTTTCCGCCGAAAGGAAGGGACGAGGGGCGAGGGATGAGAGAGGAAGGAAGTTTCTTCCCCTCATCCCTCGCCCCTCGTCCCTTCTTAGACCGACATCCGCATGATTTCCTGGTACGCTTCGACCACCCGGTTCCGCACCGTCGCCGTGAGCTGGAGCGCGATGTTGGCCTGTTCCAGAGCGATGGTCACGTCGTGCAGGTTGGCGGCGGTGCCGTCCGCGAGCGAGCGGCTGCCCGCCTGCGCGTCCAACTGCAGCGTGTTCACCGCGTCCAGGGCTTTGCCCAGGGTGTCGGCGAACGACGGTCCGCCGCCGCCGGTGGTTGCCACCTTGCCGATGTTAGCGGCGGGGGCGGCAATTCGTTCGGTGATACTGACGGGGCTCATGTCGGCTGCGTTCCTTCCGATCCGTTAACCGCGGGAGATGTCCAGCGCCTTCAGGGCCATGTGCTTGGCCGACTGCACGGCGGCGACGTTAGCTTCATAGGCCCGCGACGCGGTCATCATGTCCACCATCTCGGTGACGGTGGCGATGTTGGGCATCTCCACGTAGCCATCGGGCCGGGCGTCCGGGTGGCCCGGGTCGTAGACGCGCCGGGGCGCCGACGGGTCCTGCGTGATGGCGGCCACGCGCACGCCGCCCAGCGCTTCGCCGCCGCCGCCGTTCCGGGCGCTTTGCAGGGTGTCCCCGAAGGCGGCCCGCGCGGGTTCGAACAGGACGCGGCGCCGGCGGAACGGCCCGCCCCCCGGCGTGCGCGTCGTGTTGACGTTGGCGAGGTTGTCGGCGACCACGTCCATGCGGAGGCGCTCCGCGGTCATTCCCGACGCCGATATCCCGAGTGAAGACAAAAAGCTCATGGTGGGGCCTGCTTACCGTGCCGAACCCGTGATGGCGATGCGGAGGCCGGCGAACTGCGACACGAGCGCGCCGGTCAGCGCCGCGTACGTGATCTCCGTTTCGGCCAGGCGCGCGGCTTCGGCGTCCGGGTCCACGGTGTTGCCGTCCAGGCGCATCGCGCCGCCGGGCGCGGAAACGACGTGCGCCGGCTCCCCGCTGCCGCCGGGCGCGAGGAGGTGCCGCCCGCTGGTGCGCGCCAGGCGGAGCCGGTCCTCTTGCTCGCCCAACTCGAGGGCGAAGGTCACGTCCTTGCGGCGGTAGCCGGGCGTGTTCGCGTTGGCGAGATTCGAGGCGATGGTCTCCTGACGGAGCGACGCGGCGTCGAGCGCCTGGGTGAGCGCGCCGAAGGTGTTGCCGGAAAATATTCGAGGTCCCACGCCGTTCTTATCGGCGGGGACCTCGGTCGTCTTTAGGGTGGGCCCGGGAAAGAGGCGCGATCAGAGGAGGGGCCGGAGGTGGTGGGAGCGCAGGTCCTCGGCGAGCATCTCGCGCAGGCGCTTGAGGGCCCGCTGCTGGAGCCGGGACACGTGCATCTGCGAGATGTTCATCTTCTTGGCGATCTTGGCCTGGCTCATCTCGTCGAAGAACCGCAGCGAGATCACCTGACGCTCCCGCGTCTCCAGGTGCTCCAGGGCGGCGCGCAGATCGCCGTACACCTCGAACTCGCGCAGCGCGCCGTCCATGCGGCCCACGAGATCGAGCAGCGTGGGGGAGTCGGTGCTGTGGTGGTCCAGGCGCGTGTCCAGCGACAGCAGGTTCATCGCCTCGCCGGATTCGAGCGCTTCCATGGTTTCTTCCTCGGTGGCGCCCAGGCGGGCGGCCACTTCGGAAACCGTCGGCGAACGGCCCAGCTCGCCGGTCATCTGCTGGCTGGCACGCCGCGCGGCGTGGTGCAGTTCCTGGAGCCAGCGCGGGATCTTGATGCCGCAGGTCTTGTCGCGGAAGTGGCGCTTGATCTCGCCCAGGATCGTCGGCGTCGCGTAGGTGGAGAAGCGGGTGCCCTGGTCCGGGTTGTACCGGTCCAGCGCGTTGATCAGGCCGATGTTGCCGACCTGGACGAGGTCGTCCAGGGTTTCGCCGCCGCCGATGAAGCGCGACGCGATGGACTTCACCAGGCGCTGGTGGTGCAGGATCAGCGTCTCCCGAAGTCGGCGGTCCCGTGTTCTCGCGTACTCACCGGATAAACGTTCTAGTTCTCCGGGCGCAAGGGGTGTTATCTCCGGATTTAACGGCGTCTCGGCTGAAGCCGCGCCGTCTTCCTGCGTCACCATTTCTGCTGCTCCTGCGCCGCGACAAACCTACGAGGCGCGACGCCTGCCTGATCGATCTACGTGGCACGCGGTCGAGGCGCCACACAACGTGGCCACCACGACCCCTCTAGACAATACTGCGCTTGCTCGCTAAAGTCCACCAATGTGGACCGGGTTCTGCAACATCATCACGGACGCTGCAAAAAATACCGGCACGATTCGCCGCGTTCCTTGCGGATTCGACGGTTTACGGCGATTGCTGAGTCTAGCATACCCCATCGTGGCCGTCAACCATCCAGAGGTATGATTTTTATAACTATAAATTGTCGGACGACGCCGGGACGAAAAGGTTTCGCGGAAAGGATTCGCTGCGGAGGAAGAAGGGTGCAACTTCCGTGCCGGGCGGCCGCCCGGCACGGAAGCCGGCGCACGATCACTTCATGTCGGAGGAGTGGCCGGGGAAGGCCTTGGCGGCGGGGTCGATGAACGTCTTGGCGAAGTTGGCGGCCGTACCCGCTTCGCCCACGCCGGTTGCGATCAGCCCT
>CADCTO010000648.1 GCA_902805585.1 uncultured Armatimonadota bacterium
CCGGACAAAACGCGGTACTCCGCTTGCCTGTAGTGAGGCGGAACTTCACGAGGCAACTTTCTGCTTTTTTGAACAAGTCGCTTGTGTTTACCTGCTTAGTACCAGGTGCTTGCTTGTACCGGCAGAGGCGGACATCAAGCAGAGGGTCATCGTTCTATCCACGGCGGGAACAGCGATGGGGCGGTGTAAAGGAGGAAGAAGAGGCTCAGGTTGACACGAGCGGGTACAACCATCCATGTTGATGGCACGTCCGACGCGGTTCGCGTCGCGCTGCCCCGGTGAACGCTGCCGCCGGGTAGGATCCAACAGCACATGATCGAGCGGTGGGATATCATCACCATCGGCAACATCTCGCGCAACCGCTACTGGGGCGAAGGCGACGAACGGGCGCGCCGCGCCGCGATCTGCACCTGCACCCTCGTCACGCTCGGCGACGGGACGCGCCTGCTGATCGACCCCTCGCTGGCGGACGAGGCCGCGATGGCCGCCGAACTGGAACGGCGCACGGGGCTGCGGCTGCCGGAAGTGACGGCGGTCTTCGTCACGCACGAGCACGGCGACCACCACTTCGGCCTGAAGCACTTCCCGGGCGCACGCTGGCTCGCAGCGCCGCCGGTCGCGGCCGCCCTGAACGCGTCCGGGCAGTACGTCGCCAAACCCGTCGAGGCGGCGGATGGGCGTCTGTTCGGGGCCATCGACGTGCTGCACACGCCGGGGCACACGCTCAGCCACCACAGCCTGCGCTTCGACTGCGAGGGCCGCTCCGTCCTGGTCGCCGCCGACGCGGCCATGACGCGCGACTTCTGGCGGGACCGGCGCGGCTATTTCAACTCGGCCGACCCGGACCTGGCGGCGCGGACGATCGACGACCTGGCGGCGGTCGCCGATGTGGTCGTGCCCGGCCACGACAACTATTTCCTGAACGCGCGGGGACCGGGAACATGATCCCGACGGCGCGTTTCGGCAGGACCGGGCTGAGCGTCACCCGGCTGGGCATGGGCGGGTTCCCCTTCGGCGGCGTCAACGAGGCGGCGGGGTGGAACCCCTTCACGCCGGAGGGGCGGCGGATCGCCGTGGGCACGATCCGGCACGCCCTGGACGCCGGGATCACCTACTTCGACACCGCGCCGGGCTACGGCGACGGGAACTCGGAAAGCATCTACGGCGAGGCGCTCGCGGGCGTCGCCGCCCCCTACACGCTGGCGACCAAGTGCCCGTGGTCGGGCCGCGTCGGCGCCGCCGAGGTCGTTGCCAGCGTCGAGGCGTCGCTGAAACGCCTGCGGCGCGACAGCGTGGACGTCGTGCAGTTCCACGGCGGCATGTTCACCGAAGCGGACGCGCGCCACATCCTCGAAGGCGGGCCGCTCGACGGGCTGACGCGGCTGCGCGCGGCGGGCAAAGTGCGCTTCCTGGGCTTCACCTGCGAGGAGCCGTTCACGGCGCTCCCTCTGCTGGCCTCGGGCGCGTTCGACGTGGTCCAGCTGCGCTACAACCTGCTGAATCACCAGGCCGCGGAACACGCGCTCCCCAAAGCCCGGGAGATGGACGTCGGCGTCGCCGTCATGCGGCCGATGACCAGCGGCATCCTGCAGCGCATCCTGGCGGACCTCGCGCCGGAATGGCCGGCGGCGCGCGACCCGTTCGAGGTCTGCCTGTCGTTCGTCCTGTCCGACCCGCGCGTCGATACCGCCCTGGTCGGGGCCCGGTGGCCGCACGAGGTGGACCGGAACGTCGCCCTGGCCGAAACCTTCGCGCCCCGGCTGGACCTGTCGGTCGTCCCGCTGCGCACCGCGGGCGTCTACGCGGAGCAGGATCGGCGGAAGGCGGATCCGGAACCCGCCGGACGGGGATGACACGGAACCCGCCCGGGAAACAGAAAGAGCAGCGAGCCATGACAATGACGGCAAACAAGCCCGCCCCCGCGGCGAGCGGCGGCAGGCAGCGCACCGGGATCATCGACTGCGACGTCCACCCCGGGCCCAGAAGCAACGACGAGATCAAGGCGCACCTGCCGATGCCCTTCCGCGACCGCTGGAACGGCGGCGGGCGCGGCTTCTTCGGCAACCCGGTGCACGGCGCGCGGCTCGACAGCAAGCCCCCGGGCGGGGGCGGGCCGGGGACGGACCCGGACTTCCTGCGCGCCCAGCTCCTCGACGCGTTCGGCATCGCCCACGCGATCCTGCTGCCGCGGGCGTTCTGCAACCTGCACCCGGACCCGGACTTCGGCACGGCCATCGCGGCGGCGTTCAACGACTGGCTGGCGGAGACGTGGCTGGGAAGGTATAACCCCGACGGCGCGTTCAAGGGCTCGATCACGATCGCGCACCAGGACCCGCAGGCGGCGGCCCGCGAGATCGAGCGCTGGGCGGGCCACCCCCACTTCGTCCAGGTCATGACCGACTCCGGGGCGCGGGCCCCGTTCGGGCAGCGGCAGTACCACCCCATCTACGAGGCGTGCGCGCGGCACGGCCTGCCCTTCGCGGTCCACCCGGGCACGGACGGCATGGGCATCAACGTCCAGCCGACGCCGGGCTACCCGACGCACTACATCGAGTGGCACACGTGCCTGTCGCTCGCGTTCCAGGCGCACCTGGTCTCCTTGCTGACCGAAGGCGTGTTCGAGAAGTACCCCGGCTTCCGCGTCGTGCTGGTCGAGGGCGGGACGGCGTGGCTGCCCGGCCTGATGTGGCGGGTGGACGCCGAGTGGAAAGCGCTCCGCACCGAGGTGCCGTGGGTGAAGCGCCGCCCGTCCGAATACCTGCGAGAGCACGTCCGCTTCACGTCCCAGCCGGTGGAGCAGCCGGACAACGACCGCTACCTACTGCAGATGCTGGAGATGATGGACGCCGAGCATCTGGTGATGTTCTCCTCGGACTACCCGCACTGGGACTTCGACTCGCCGAGCCACGCCTTTCCCAAACTTCCCGAAGCGCTGCACCGTCGCATCTTCGAGACCAACGCCCGAGAGTGGTACGGGCTGTAGGCGGCCCCGATGAAACACAGGGTCGGCACGGTCGCCGAGATCGGACCGGGGCAGCGCAAGATCGTCGAGATCGAGGGCGTTTCCGTGGGGATCTTCAACGTCGGCGGGACGTTCTACGCCCTCAAGAACGTCTGCCCGCACCAGGGCGCGCCGCTCTGCCTGGGGAGCCTCAAAGGCACCACGCTGCCGTCGGCCCCCGGCGAATACGTCTGGGCGCGCGACGGGGAGATACTGCGCTGCCCCTGGCACGGCTGGGAGTTCGACGTCACGAACGGCCGCTCCGTCTTCAACCCGCACCGGGTCCGGGTGCGCGCCTACGAGGTGACCGTCGAGCCGGGCGGCACGGACGACGCGGAGGACCCCGCGGTCGAGACGTATCCGGTGACGGTGGAGGAGGATGTCGTGGTCCTCCATCTGGACCGATAAGGGGGACCGTCACACGGCAGGCAGCGCAGGAGTGGTAGACAGAGCCTCGCTGAGCCGCCCCGTGTCAGAAAC
>CADCTO010000650.1 GCA_902805585.1 uncultured Armatimonadota bacterium
TGCCCGTGCGGACGCCGTTTTCGTCGGCGAGGAGCACGACGACCCGGAGACGCACCGCGTCGAGGCGGCCCTTCTGGCCGCGCTGCACGCGCGCTGGGGGGACCGCACGGTCCTGGCGATGGAGATGTTGGAGCGGGACGGGCAGCCGGGCCTGGACGACTATCTGGCCGGCAAGGTGACCGAAGCCGAGTTCGGCCGGAAGGTGGCGCTGTGGCCAAACTACCGCACCGACTATCGCCCTCTGGTCGAGTGGGCCAAGGGGCATCGGGCGCCGGTGCTGGCCTCGAACGTCCCCCGGCGCATCGCGCGGCGGGTCTCGCAGGAGGGACTGGGCATCCTCCGGGATCTTCCGGCGCCAGACAGGCCGCTCGCCGCGGCCTCCGTGAGCGCGCCGGAAGATGGTTACTGGCAACGCTTCCGGGCGGTCATGGCCCGGGGGCACGGCGGGCCGGACGGCAAGCCCATGGACGAGGCGACGGTGCGGCGCTTCTACGAGGCGCAGTGCCTCAAAGACGACACGATGGCCGAAACGGTCGTGCGGGCGCTCGAACGGGGGCGGAAGGTGCTGCACGTCAACGGAAGCTTCCATTCGGACGGCGGGCTGGGCGTCCCGCGGCGCGTGCTGTGGCGCCGCCCGCTCGGGACCCGCGTCGCCGTGGTCAAGATCGTACCGGTGCGGGGCGATGCGGAAAAAGTCCCCGATGCGGGTAAATACAGCGGCGAGGCGGACTACGTCGTTTTCGTCCCGGACCGCCGCCGGCCCGCGCAAAAGGAGTAACCAGGTTGCCACTCGCGAAGACATTCCAGCAGCTTGCCGACGAGGCCAAGGCCCGCATCCGCGAAACCACCGCCGAGGAAGTGGAAGCGCGGCTCGGGGACGCGTCCTGGGACGGCGTCCTCATCGACGTCCGCGAACAGGACGAATACCGGGCCGGCCACCTCCCCGGCGCGCGGGGCATCGGGCGCGGCGTCCTGGAGTACCACATCGCGGACGAGGTGCCCGACACCGACCGCGAGATCGTGCTGTACTGCCGCGGCGGCAACCGGTCGGCGCTGGCCGCCGATTCGCTCCGGCAGATGGGCTACACCAACATCTACTCCCTGCGCAACGGCTTCCGTACGTGGCAGGAAGAGGGCCGGCCGGTCTCGCACGACGGCGAGCCCATCGTGCATTGACGACGGTCGGACGATAGAGGCTTTCGATGCGGGAAACGATCACCGAAGTGGCGACGCGGGACGGCGTGCGGCTGCACGTACGGGGGTATGAGAGCGACGCGCCGGCGGGGGAAGGACAGCCGATCCGGCCGGTCCTTCTGCTGCACGGCTGGCCGAACAGCGGGCGCGCCTGGCGCGCGTTCGCCGATGCGCTGCTGCTGGGGCCGGGCCACCGTCTGATCGCGCCCGACTTCCGGGGCTTCGGCGACTCCGAGAAGGTGACCGCCGGCTATACGTGTGATACCTTCGCCAACGATGTCGAAGACGTGGCCGCGTCGCTCGGCCTTTCGCGGTACGCGCTGATCGGCCACTCGATGGGGGGCAAGATCGCGCAGGTGCTCGCGGCTCGCCAGCCGGTCGAATTGATGGGGCTCGCGCTGGTCGCGCCCGCCGCATTGGGAGCCGCCGGCGCTCCGGAGGAGAGGAAGGCGGCGCAGCGGGCCGCGTTCGGCGACCAGGAAAGGACCCGGGAACTGGTGTCGACGATGGCGTCCCACCCGCTGCCGGCCGAAATGCTGGCGGTGCTGACCGAAGACGGGCTGCGTGCCGCGCCCGCGGCGTGGAACGGCTGGATCGACACCATGCGCGAGGAAGACTTCAGCGCCGGGAGCGCTAAGATCGCCGTGCCGACCCTGGTGGCCGGCGGCGGCAAGGACCCCCTGCGGACGGAAGAGGCGCTGCGCCGCGATGTCGTGGACCCCATCGACCTTGCGGAGTATGCGGAGGTGCCGTCGGTCGGGCATCTCGTGCACATCGAGGCCCCCGAGGCGCTGGCGGCGCTGCTCGTCAACTTTCTGGACCGCCTGCCCGCGCCCGCGGCCGGAGGGACCGGAGGATGACCGAGGAACTGGGCTTCATCGCCCACCTGCCTGGGCAGCCGGAAGCCATCAACGCGGACTCGTTCGACGAAGACGTGCTCGCCTCGCCCGTCCCGGTCCTGGTGGAGTTCTGGGCGGCGCGCTGCGGCCCGTGCCGGCGCATCGCACCGGAGATGGCGTCGGCCGCCGCCCGGCTGGGGGCGAAGGCGCGCGTCTTCACGCTGAACGTGGACGAAGAGCTTCCCGCGGCCGAGCGGTTCGCCGTGCGCGCCGTGCCCGCCACGCTGCTGTTCGTGCGGGGCGAGGAGCGGGCGCGCGCGCTCGGCTTCCAGGACCGAGACGCCCTGCTGGAGATGGCACGACCCTACATCGATGACCACGAGGAGTGACCGACCATGCCCAAGATAACGTGGGACGACGCCGAAGACATCGGGATCGCGCTGTCCGAGCAGTTCCCCGACCAGGACCCGCTGACGGTCCGCTTCACGGACCTGCACCGGATGGTGACCGAACTGCCCGACTTCGGCGACGATCCGGCCGGTTCCAACGAGGGCAAACTGGAGGCGATCCAGATGGCCTGGCTGGAGGAGTACAAGGACCTGAACGGCTAGCGACAGGTGCGCCGCGCCCGACGTTCGCTATCGAAGCCGCTTCGGGGGCGCTAACGCGACGGCGCCCATGATGACGGGCCGAACGGGGAGGATCCAGTCCAACAGAACGCGGACGGGAGCGGGTTGCTGCGCCCGCCAGGCCGGGTCGTCGAGGGCGAACACCGCCGGCGGTTCTCTAGGCGGCGCCGCAGCCGTCCGAGCCCCGAGAGGGCGTGCCACCAGAGCATACACGAACAGCACCACGGCAGCGCTACGGACGATAGCCATGGCGAACCGTTTGCGGATGGCAGCGATGCCCACGGGGCAGTCCCGCGTCAGGACCGTGCCGTCTCTACGCCGGTACAGGCGCACGCACAGCCGGCCTTCCGACTGCCGGATCACCTGTTCCGCCTCGGACCGGCTCATGCCCGACAGGTTGTAGACGCTGCGCCTGCAGGAGCCGCAGAAGCGGACCCGCTCGTCCCCCTCCATGGCGTCCCAGGAAGCCGGGCACGGGGACGCGATCCGCACCCGCTTCAGCAAATCATCTTTCGGGATCATGACGGTTCTCCATCCGCGCTTTCGTGCTGATGGATTAGTGCCGGGACGTGCCGAAAAGGTTCACGCCCGCAGTGCCGGGCCCGTAAATGGAGTATGGATACCGAATCGTTCGAGCGCATGGTGGCCGAGGCGCTTGCGGAGGTGCCCGAGCCATTCGCGCGGCACCTGGACACGGTGCAGGTGGTCATCGAGCGGGAGCCGACGCGCCGGCAGCGCCGCGGGATGGGCCTTCGCCCGCGCGACACCCTCTACGGCCTGTACGACGGCGTGCCCGTTCCGCAG
>CADCTO010000651.1 GCA_902805585.1 uncultured Armatimonadota bacterium
GGGACCGGACGAAGGTCAGCGCCGCCTGCACGGACTCCTTCATGACGTCGCCGAGCTGGCCCGTCAGCGTCAGCTTCCCCTCGCCGCCGCGCCCGGTGCGGGCGAGCGCGACCTCGATCGAGACCGTGTCGCCGCCGACCTCGGTGTAGACCAGGCCGGTCGCCGCGCCCACCTCGTCGCGCTCCTCGGCGACGCCGTAGTGGAAGCGGCGCCCGCCCAGGTAGCCGTTCAGGTCGTCGGCGCCCACGACGTTCCTGCCGTCCTCGCCGCCCGCCACGCGCCGGGCGACCTTGCGGCAGATGCTCCCGATCTCGCGCTCCAGGTTCCGCACGCCCGCCTCGCGGGTGTATTCGCGGATCAGGCGCAGCAGCCCGGGCCGCTCGAACGCGACCGTCTCGTCCGACAGCCCGTGGTCCTTGACCTGCTTGGGCACCAGGAAGCCCTCGGCGATCGCCAGCTTCTCGTCCTCGATGTAGCCCGAGAAGTGGATGACCTCCATCCGGTCCTTCAGCGCGGGCGGGATCGGGTCCAGCAGGTTCGCCGTGCAGATGAACATCACCTCGCGCAGGTCGAACGGGACTTCGAGGTAGTGGTCGCTGAACTCGCCGTTCTGCTCCGGGTCCAGCGCCTCCAGCAGGGCCGACGACGGGTCGCCGCGGAAGTCCTGGCCGATCTTGTCGATCTCGTCGAGCATGAAGACCGGGTTCTTGTAGCCGGACTGGCGGATGGCCTGGAGGATGCGCCCGGGCATCGCCCCGATGTACGTGCGGCGGTGCCCGCGTATCTCGGCCTCGTCCCGGACGCCGCCCAGGCTGACGCGGATGAACTTGCGGCCCAGAGCGCGGGCGATGGAGCGGCCCAGACTGGTCTTGCCCACGCCCGGCGGCCCGACGAAGCACAGGATCGGCCCTTTCAGCGTCCCGGCCAGCTTGCGCACCGCCAGGAACTCCAGAATGCGCTCCTTGACCTTCTGCAGGCCGTAGTGGTCCTCGTCCAGGATCGCCTCGGCCTCGTGCAGGTCCAGCCGCTCCTCGGTCTGCTTCGACCACGGCAGCGCGATCAGGCAGTCCAGGTAGGTGCGGATGATCCCGGCCTCCGGCGAGGCGAGCGGCGTCTTCTCGAAGCGGTCCAGCTCCTTGGTGGCCCGCTCCCTGACCTCGTCGGGCATCCCCGCCGTCTCGATCTTTTCGCGGTACTCGTCGATCTCGCTGCCGCGCTCGTCGCGCTCGCCCAGCTCCTGCTGGATCGCCTTGAGCTGTTCGCGCAAAATGAACTCGCGCTGGGTGCCGCCCATCTCCTTCTCGACGCGGTTGCGGATGTTCTTCTGGACTTCGAGGATCTCGAACTCTTTGGCCAGGACGGCGCCCAGCTTTTCCAGGCGCTCGCGCGACGAGAGCGTTTCCAGGATCTGCTGCTTCTGCTCGACGCGCAGGGAAAGGTAGGGGGTGATGGTGTCGGCCAGCCGGCCGCCGTCGTCGAGGTTCAGCACGTTGATCAGCGCTTCGGGCGGGATGCTCTTGCCGACGTTGACGATCTGCTCGAACTGGGCCGTGACGGAGCGGGCGAGGGCTTCGATCTCGACCGAGTGCTCCTCGATCAGGTCCACGGGCTCGACGCGCACGAGGAAGTGGGGCTCGGTCTGCAGGAACTGCGTCAGGCGGACGCGGCGGACGCCTTCGAGCATCACGCGCACGGTCCCGTCCGGCACCTTCAGCACCTGCATCACCTCGGCCGCGATGCCCATGCCGTAGATCTCGTCCGGCTGCGGGTCCTCGGTCGCCAGCTGCTTCTGCGCGGCGAGCAGGATGAAGCGGTCCGATTCCATGGCCGCGTCCAGCGCCTGGATGCTCTTTTCCCGGCCGATGAAGAGCGGGAAGATCATGTGGGGGAAGTAGACGTTGTCGCGGATGGGGACCAGGGGCAGGGCGTCGGGCAGGACGCGCGTCTCGTCCCCCTCGTCGAACGCGACCTCGGCGTCGTCGTCCAGCAGATCCAGCGTCGCGGCGGCAGGGGAAGCCGCTTCGCGCGCGGCGGTTTTCGTCTTGGCGGAAGCACGGGGCATGCAGTTACGGTCCTTGTGATGCGGCGGCGGTGATACGGGCGCGCGCGTGCGCGCCCGCTTTCATTCTACCGTATCGCCCCGTCTTCGCCAACCGCTACGGGGGGACTGACCACCGGGGCACGGAGCGTCTCCGTGCCCCGGTGGTCAGTCTTTCCCGGCGTCCTGGCCGCGGACGGCCAGGACGGCCGTGTCGTCGCGCAGGGTGCCGGGGCCGGCCCAGTCCTCCGCTTCCGCAAGCAGGGTCGCGACCAGGGCCGCCGCGGGAAGCGCGCGGTGGTCCAGCAGGCAGGTCCGCACGCGCTCCTGGTCGAAGAACTCCTCGTCGCGGCGTGTGTCGGTCAGCCCATCGGTGTGGAGAAGCAGCAGGTCGCGGGTCGAGAAGGGGATGACGTGGTCCGTGTAATCGGCGTTTTCGTCTACGGCGAGCGGGAGCGCCCCTTCGCCGAGTAGCTCTTCCACGACTCCCGTGCCGCCGCGGACCAGCAGGGCCGGGTCGTGGCCGGCGACGCAGTAGGTGAGGGTGCCCGCGGCCGGGTCGAGCACGCCCAGGAACGCCGTGACGAAGCCGGCGAACGAGGGGTCGCCGATCAGGAGGCGGCTCAGATACGACAGGGTCTCGGCGGGCCCGTGGAGCGCGATCAGGACGCGGGCGGAGTGGCGCACCATGACCGCACGCGCGGCGGCGACCGGGCCCCGCCCGGAAACGTCGGCCATGAGAAGCGCCCAGCGGCCGTCCGGCAGGGGGACCGCGTCGTACGTGTCCCCCCCGAGCGCCGCCCCCGGCTCCGACGGGACGAGGACCGCCGCCATCTCGAACCCGGGGACGGCCGGCGGGAGCGCCCCCTGCAGTCCTTCGCGCAGCACCTCGGCGACCTGACGCGACGACGCCGTCCCCATGTCTTCGGGCCACAGCCACAGCGCGACCAGTTCCGGCGGCGCGAAGGAGATGTCGGGCGGGAGCGGCGCGCAGGCAACGTCCCAGGTCCGCTCGCGGTCCGCACTTTCGGGGAACGGCAGCGAAAGGCCGGGCTGGCGGCGCGGACGCACGCGCGTTGCGACGGCCTGAACCAGCGGCTGGAGCACCTCATCCACCCCGGGTGCCAGCTCAGCCAGCTTGCGACCTCCCGACAAGGCGCCGCCCGGTCCGAGCAGGAGGGCCATCGTGTGGTTGACGTGGCGGATGACGTGGCCGTCGCTGCTCAGGACAAGGAGGGCGACCGGAGAAAAATCGGCGGCGAGCAACTCATAGATGTGCGCGTTGTCGTTCATCGGGTGCCGGTGCCGTCAGTGTAACAGAAGGAACCGCACAAAAGCAAGTTTTGTCGGCCCCGCCCATCTACCGGGGGAGGCGGGCACGGCCCGAGTCGGAGCGGTGACACAAAGGGCCGGGGGCGCACCCTGATCAAGACGATCAGGGTGCGCCCCCGGCCCCAGACCCGACGGGTATCGTATCAGGAGGCTTTGCGCAGCTCTTCGACCGGGACCAGTTCGGGTTCCTTGCGCTCGCGCACGGTGTCGCCGGCGATGATGCAGCGCTGGATGTCGCGCGTGGAAGGGATGTCGTACATGATGTTGAGCATCACCTCTTCGATGATGGTGCGCAGGGCGCGCGCGCCGGTCCCGCGCTTGATGGCCTCTTCGGAGATCGCCGTCAGGGCGTCCTCGGTGAAGTCCAGCTCGACGCCGTCGTAGTCGAAGAACTTCTTGTACTGCTTGGTGAGCGCGTTCTTGGGCTCGGTCAGGATCTTCACCAGCGCCTCCTCGTCCAGCGGCGAGAGCGTGGAGACGACCGGCAGGCGGCCGATGAACTCGGGGATCAGGCCGAACTTGATCAGGTCTTCGGGCAGAACATGGGCGAAAACGTCACTGCTCTTCTCGCGGCGGCTTTCGACGCTGGCCCGGAAGCCGAGCGACTGCTGGTTCATGCGCCGGTCGATGATCGGCTCCAGCCCGTCGAAGGCGCCGCCGCAGATGAACAGGATGTTGGTGGTGTCGAGCTGGACGTAGTCCTGCTGGGGGTGCTTGCGCCCGCCCTGCGGCGGGACGTTGGCGACGGTCCCCTCCAGGATCTTGAGCAGCGCCTGCTGCACGCCCTCGCCGGACACGTCGCGGGTGATAGACGGCGAATCCGACTTGCGGGCGATCTTGTCGATCTCGTCGATGTAGACGATGCCGCGCTGGGCGTTGCGGACGACGGTCTGGATGTTCTCGCCGTTGTCGGCGGCCTGCAGGAGCTTGAGGAGGATGTTCTCGACGTCCTCGCCGACGTACCCGGCTTCGGTCAGGCTGGTGGCGTCCGCGATGGCGAAGGGGACGTTGAGGATCTTGGCGAGCGTCTGCGCGAGCAGCGTCTTGCCGCAGCCGGTCGGCCCGATGAGGAGGATGTTCGACTTCTGGAGCTCGACGTCGCTCATCTGCGCGTTGACGCGCTTGAAGTGGTTGTACACGGCGACCGAGAGCGATTTTTTCGCACGCTCCTGGCCCACCACGTACTGTGACAGGATCCGGTGGATTTCGCGCGGTTTGGGGATCTGGCCGATCTGCGTGTAGTCTTCGGTCTGGACGTTCTCGCCCCGAATGATGTCGTTGCACAGGTCCACGCAGTCCAGGCACACGCCGCCGTGCACGCCCAGGATCAGCTTTTTGACCTGTTCCCGGCTCTTGCCGCACAGCACGCACCGGCTGTCGTTCCGATCGTACCCAATCCGCGCCATTGGTCGCTGTCGCTCCTTTAAGGTGCGGGGTGAGGGGCGCGGGATGAGTAAGGAAAAGGCGTCGTTGCCCCGTCCCTCATCCCGCGCCCCTCACCCCTTCAGGTTACCTCTTGTCCCGGATCAACACTTCGTCCACCAGGCCATACTCCACCGCCTCCTGGGCGGACATGAAGTAATCGCGCTGGATATCGGTCTTGATCCGTTCGAGGTCCTGACCGGTATGGTCCTGCAAGATGCGTGCGAGCAGATCGTTGTACTTGAGGATTTCGCGGGCCTGGATGTCGATGTCGATGGCCGTGCCCTGGAATCCGGCAGAAACCTGGTGGACCATCATGCGGGCGTGGGGGAGGGCGCCGCGCTTGTTCTTGGCGCCGCCCGCGAGCAGCACCGCCCCCATCGAGGCGGCCTGGCCGACGCAGGTCGTGGCGACGTCGGCCTTGATCATCTGCATCGTGTCGTAGATCGCCAGCCCCGCCGTGACCGACCCGCCCGGCGAGTTGATGTACATCTCGATGTCGCGGTCCGGGTCTTCCTTCTCCAGGAACAGCAGCTCGGCGACGACCAGGTTGGCGATATGGTCGTCGATCGGGTCACCGATGAAGATGATCCGGTCCTTGAGCAGCCGCGAATAGATGTCGTAGGCGCGCTCGCCCCGCGCGGACTGCTCGACTACCATTGGAACCATGGGTAGAAACTCCTTCTAATGCGTCTTCGACGCGGTTGAGGGTGAGGGTTGAGAGTCGGAGGGGAGATGAGCGGCTCCCTTTCCGGCTCTCAACCCTCAGCCCTCAACTCTCGACTTCTTCCGCTGCCGCCTTTTTGCCCCGGCGCTTTGGGACGGCCTGCTCGACGGCCAGGGGTTCCGCGGCGGGCGTGGCCTCGGCGGACGGGCCGACGTCCGCGAGCATCTCGCCGCCGTCCGGATCCTGCAGGGCCCGCAGTTCGGCGTCGGTCAGTACCTTGTCGGTGATGTGCGAGGCCGCCTTGAGGAAACCCAGCACCTTTCTGGAAAGGGCGCGGCTGCGCATCCCCTCCATCTGGTTGTTCTTCTCGACGAACGCGCGCACCGCCGCCGGGCTTACGCCGGCCTGTTCGGCGCGCTCGCTCAGTTCCGCCTCGACGTCGGCCTCGTCCGCCACGATGTTCTCGGCCTTCGCCACCTCGGACAGGGCCAGCGTGTTGCGGATGCGGCGGTCGGCGGCCTGCGCCATCTCCTGCTCCACCTGATCGCGCGTCTTCCCGACGGCTTCGAGGTACTGTTCCAGGGTCGCGTTCTCGCGCTGCAGCCGCTCCTGCAGCTCCTGCGCGGCCAACTCCATTTCGGCCCGCAGCATCACGTCCGGGAAGCTGACCTGCGAGTTGCGCACGATCTGGCCGACCAGCTGGATCTCCAGCTCGTTCTCGGCCATCTCCTGGGCCGATTTGAGCAGACTGGTCCGGAGCTCGTTCTTCAGCTCATCCAGCGTGTTGAGGCCGGGGAACACCTTCTGCGTCTTGGCGAACTCGTCGTTCAGCTCGGGCAGCGTGCGGCTGCGCAGCGCGTTCATCTTGACCGTGAAGGTCGCCCGCTTGCCGCGCAGGTTCTCGTCGGGGAAGTCGGCCGGGTACATCGCCTCGATGACCTTCTCCTCGCCGACCGTCATTCCCACCAGGCCGTTGTCGAAGTCCGGGATGTTCTTGCCGATCTCGATGTACGTCGCCCGCGGCGTCTCCAGTTCGGGCGTCTCCTGCCCTTCGATCTGCACGGTCAGGTCGGCCACCGCGATGTCGCCCATCTGCGACGGCCGGTCCGTGACCTCATCGATCGTGGCGGTACGGCGCTGCATCTGCTCCAGTTGGCGCTCCACGTCGGCGTCGGTCACTTCCAGGCGGCGGCGCTCCAGTTCGAGCCCTTTGTAGGGGCCGAGCGTCACGACGGGGCGCAGCGGGACCAGGGCCTTGAACACGAACGAGCCGTCGTCCGGCATCTCCATCAGTTCCAGTTCGGCCTGGGCGAAGGGTTCGAGCTTGGTCTCCTCCAGCGCTTCGGCGTAGGCCGGCTCGACCAGCATCTCGGCCGCGCGCTGCTTGACCCGGCCCTCGTCCACATAGGCCTTCGCCATCTGGGGGGGCACTTTCCCCTTGCGGAAACCGGGGATCTGGATGTTGCGGGCGAACTGGCCGAAGGCTTTCTGCCGCGCGACTTCGACCCTCTCCGGCTCGACCGAGATGGTCAGGGCGATTTTGCAGGGGTCGATCTGCTCTTGTGTCACCTGCATTGGCGGGAAAAATTCTCCTGGTGCGTTAGATTAGCTACAAAAAAGGATACCGGACCGCCCGGGCAGGCGCCCAGCGTCCCAGTATCCTGTGTTCGATGGCATATCGTGAGGTTTTGGAGCGGGAGACGGGATTCGAACCCGCGACTTCTACCTTGGCAAGGTAGCGCTCTACCACTGAGCTACTCCCGCAGGGGGTCTATGGACCCGGTTCAGCTGGTGGGCGAGAAGGGATTTGAACCCCCACGCCTTGCGGCACTGGTTCCTAAGACCAGCGTGTCTGCCGTTCCACCACTCGCCCGTGGCCGTTCCGACGTTAAGGAGTATAGCACAGGTGCCGGGGCGTGTCAAGCAGCGGCGCGGGCGGCGGCTGCGAAAATCTGCGCTTCGGCCCCGAAATTACCCGCCAGATGGCACGGCGAAAACAGACCCCCGCGAAGGCTCCGGCGGCGGCGGCGGACAGGAGGAGCGCGCCGCAGGGCGCGGGCGGCGGCGGGGTACGGGAGGCGTCGCCGCCGCCGTTGCCCGCGCCCCCGCCGGTACCCGAGCGACTGTGGCGGGGCGTGCTGGCGGCGACGCTGCTTGCCTACTTCGTGATACAGATCCTGTACCTGACCGCCACTCCGCTGCAAACGATCACGCTGCCGGATAACCTGCCACAGGGCGGGTCACAGGACCTTCTCGTCGGCATCGGGCCCGACGAGAAGGAGCACTTCCTCTACATCCTCTCGCTGGCGAACCGCGGCCGGCTGCCCGCGCCCGATCCGCCCCGGCGTCGCTCGTCGGAAGAGTACGTTTCCTACCAGGCGCAGCACCCGCCGCTCTTCTACGTCGCTGCCGCGGGCATCTACCGGGCGGCGTCGGGCGCGGGGCTGCCGTTCGTCTGGTACCTGCTGCGCGCGCTCTGTGCCGCGTGCGGCGCGGTCGTCATCGTGCTGGCCGCCCGCGCCGCGCGGCTCGCGTTCCCCGAACGGCCCGTCGTCGCGCTCGCCACGGCGCCCTTCGTGGCGTTCCTGCCGATGTTCGGGCACATGACCGGCAACCTGTCCAACGAGCCGGCGGCCATGGCGCTGGGCGCGTGGGCGTGGCTCCAGATGGTCCGGATGGTGCGCTCCGATGCGGCGCCGACGGCGCGCGGCGCGGCGCTGCTGGGCGTGACGCTCGGGCTGGCCGCGCTGACCCGGCTCACGGCGCTGCTGTGGCTGCCCTGCGCCGTGGTCGTGCTGGCGTACCTCGCGGCGCGCGATCGGCCGCGGGTCTCGCTCCGGGTGCCGCTCGCGTTCGCGGGATGCCTCGCCCTCTGCCTCGCGCCCTGGTTCCTGTACAGCCAGTCGGCTTACGGCACGCCGTTCCTGCGGACCTTCGACCGCCCGCTGCTCGCGGACGTCTCTCTGGCCCAGTACCTGGCCGACCCGGCCGGGCACGCGCCGCCGAACGCCGTTTTCGTGGTCACGCCGCTGGCGACGGCGTTGTGGTACGCGTCCACCTCGTGGTGGCCGTTCTGGCTGCTCCAGTTCTACCTGCCCGGGTTCCCGAACGCCGCCATGGCGTGGCAAGCGCTGTTCCTGCTGCTTGCCGTCTTCGCGGGGCTGCTGCTGTTCCTCCACGCGTCGCGGGCGCGCCGGGAGCGGGGAGGGCAGGGGATGGACGACGGGGCAGGGCGCGCCCTGCTGTGGGCCGCGGGCGCGGCGCTGGGCTTCTGCCTGCTCGCCCTGGTACAGCAGCAACTGTATTCGGACTGGAACGTGGTCGTCTCGGCCGGGCGCTACACGGTCGCCGCCGTCCCGGCCTGGGCGCTGCTGTTCCTGTTCGCCGTTTCCACACTCGCGCCCCATCCCCCCGGCGCGCAGCGCGCGCTCGCCGGGTTTGTCGCCGCCCTCCTGCTGATCTTCGACCTGTTCGCGGTCTCGCTCGTTCGGCGGTTCTACCGGGACAACCCGGCCCAGCCCGCCGTGCAGCGGATCGAGGCGCGCGGCGAGCCGGCGGGGTGAGGGCGGCGTAAATGGGTACTCTGATTCCGATGGACAGGCAGGCACTATCCCCCGCGGTGGGCGAAGCGGCGCCCGACTTCGCGCTCCCGGACGCGGCGACCGGCGCGGAGTGCCGGCCGGCACAGTTCGCGGGCCGCGACGTGCTGGTCGTCTTCTTTCGCGGGACCTGGTGCCCGTTCTGTCGCCAGCAGATGCGCGTGCTGACAGAGAATTATCCGCGCCTGGAACGGGCGCGGGTGCAGGTCCTGGGCGTGGTGTGCCAATCGCCGGCGTCGGTGCGGCGGCACCTCGACGCCAACCCCCTGCCGTTCCCGCTCCTGGTGGACGCGCGCCGGGAAGCGGCCAAGGCGTACGGCGTCCACTACTACCTTTCGTGGGACGGCGTAAACCTGGCCCGCCCGTCGCTCTTCGTTCTGGACGGGGAGGGGCGCATCACGTTCCGCTACGTGGGCGGGAACATGCGCGACCTCCCGGTCACGTCCGTTCTGGAGCGCTTCGTGCGCCTGCTGGACGGGGGCGGCACGACCGCCCCCGCCGCGGGCTGACGCTCACCGGAAACGGCACGCGGTTTATTCCGTCGGGCCGGTTTTCGGCGGGTCCGGTGCGGGTAACACTTGCGCGGAGATACCGGCGGCCCCCAGCGCCTTTGAGGAGAACGTCCCGCTTGTCCACGCTCGCTCCGATCCGCGTCGCGCCCGGGGGGCGCTATTTCGAAACGTTCGACAACCAGCCCTTTCTTTTCATCGGTGCCAACGACGCCGTGCCCTGGCCCGGCCTGGAGGGTCTGTACCGCCGCCGCGACCTGGACGGCGTTGACGCCTACCTCCATGGACTCGCCGACAGCGGCGTGACCGTCCTGCGGCTCATGCTGGAGTACGCCCACCGCGAGGGCCGCTACTTCGAGCGCCCGGCGGGCCGCTTCAACCCGGCGATGGTCCGGCTGTGGGACGACCTGTTCGCGCGCTGCGAGCAGCACGGGCTGCGCGTCCTGCTCGCCCCCTGGGACAACTTCTGGATGTCGCGGCGCTGGAACCGGCACCCGTACAACCGGGAGAACGGCGGCCCGGCTGTCTCGTCGCACTCGTTCTTCACGGACGACGCGGTCATCGACGCCACGATCAACCGGCTCCGCTTCGTGGTCGAGCGCTGGGGCGGCAGCGGCGTGCTGGCCGCCTGGGACCTGTTCAACGAGATACACCCCTACTGGGGCGGCACGCCCGCGCAGCAGGGCGACGTGATCGCGCGCATCTCGGACGCCATCCGCGCCGCCGAGGAAACGGCGTGGGGGTTCTCGCGCCCGCAGACGGTGTCCGTCTTCGGCCCGGACCCCGGTCCCGACTACGAGGACCTGATCTTCCGGCACCCGGGCCTCGACTTCGCGACGACGCACATCTACCAGGGCGCCATCGACTATCCCGGCGACACCGTTTCGCCCGCGCTGGAGATGGCGAACTGGGTGCGCTTCGCCCTGGCGCGCACGCCGCCGGGTCGGCCGTTCACGGATTCCGAGCACGGCCCCATCCACCTGTTCAACGACCACCGCAAGACCCTTCCGGAGGACTTCGACGACGAGTACGAACGGCACCTGATGTGGGCGCACCTGGCGACCGGCGGCGCGGGCAGCGGCATGCGCTGGCCCGCCCGGCACCCGCACGTCCTCACGCCCGGCATGCTCCAAGCGTTACGCGGGCTGTCCGCCTTCACGCGGCTTATCGACTGGCGCCACTTCACTCCCCGCGACGCGAGCGCCGATGTGTGTGTCGGCGGCGCACCCCACGTGTACGCCTTCGGCTGCCATGACGGACGGCAGGCGGTCCTGTGGTTGCTGCGCGACCGGCCGGCCGGACATGCCGGGCCGCTGCCCGCGCGCTCGCCGCTGCATGACGTCCCCCTTTCGCTGCGCGGCCTCGTCCCCGGCACGTACCACGTGGATCTGTGGAACACTATCGAAGCCCGCGCCGGCGGATGCGTGGGCGCCGAGGTCGCCGAGGACGGGACGCTGCGCATCGTGCTGCCGATGCTGGGCAACGACCTCGCGCTGGCCGTCCGCCGGATCGACGACCGCATCGACGTGCGGTTCCGGTTCTGAGCCGGGGGGCGCCGGGCGCCCACCGCGACAGGGGCGGCGGCTGGGTCTGCCGCCGCCCTTATCCGTCTCGTTTACGGCACATTCTCTGGTATGGGCGGCGTTCACCTTTGCGGGCGGACCCGGCGAGATCACTCGGCCGGTGATGCGGCTCCCCCGCGAAGGCGGCGCCCGCTGCGTGGGCCCTGCGGGTGCCCTACGGCGGCCCGTGGACGGACTGGCTCTCGAGGGCCAGGTTCGGCGTCAGGGTCCACACGTTGGCGCGCCCGTCCGTGTGGGTCCACAGCAGGCGCGCCCTGTTGTCGCCGCCCACGGCCAGGGACGCGGCGGTCCAGCCGGCGTAGGGGCCGAAGCTGGCCGCGAGTTCGATGCCGCCACCCCCGGCCGACACGCGCCACAGGCCGGCGGCGCCGTCGGCGCGCCGCCACAGGAGGTAGCTGCTGCTGTCCGGGGCCGTGGCCAGGTCCGCCGCCTCCCAACCGGCGAACGGCCCGTACAGGGCCGAGCCCTCCAGGGCGTGGGCTGCCGAGACCGTCCACAGCGCCGCCTGCCCGCCGGCCTCGGTCCACAAGAGCCGCGTCCGGTTGTCGCCGCCGGCCGAGACCGCCCGCACCCGCCAGCCCGGGTACGGGCCGAAGGTCGTCGCGCGCTCGATGCTGCCGCCCGGCAGCACGGTCCACAGGCCGGCCGCTCCGTCTAGGCGCGCCCACACGAGGCTAGACCGGAGGTCCTGGCCGAGGGCCACGTCCACGGCGCGCCAGCCCCCGTACGGCCCGTAAACCGAGTACGTCTGGAGGCCGTTGGCCGGGTCCAGCTCCCACAGCGCCGCCCGGCCGTCGTCGTGGGTCCACAGCGCCCTGCCGCGGGCGTCCAAGCCGTTACTGACGGCACGGGGGGTCCATCCGTAGTACGGGCCGAAGCTCGCACTGGCCTCCACCGCGCCGGACCCGGAGAGCCGCCACAGCTCCGCCCGGCCGCGGGCGTTGCCCCACAAAAGGCGCGTCGCCACGTCGTCCCCGGGGTCGACCGATAGGCCGACGGCGGTCAGCGACACCGGCGCGTCGTCCCGAATCGCATCGATGATGCCGGCGTACCACCTGTCGGCCATCTTGCGCTCGCCGGCCTCGTTGGGGTGCAGGCCATCGTAGGTGTCGGTCGCCGGGTCGAAGCCCTCCCACTGGTCCACCAGATAGACGTACGAACTCGAGGTCGTCTTCTGCTCGGCGAGCGCGGCGATCCGGTTGTTGAGGTCCTCGGTCTGGAGCTTGTACTTGTAGGCGCCGATGATCTTCGCCAGAATGATCTTGACCCTGGGGTTGACCAGGCGCAGCTTGTCGATGATCTGGCCGAGCTCCCTGGCTGTCTGGGCGTTGGTGGTGGTGTCGACATAGCCCCTGGCGTCGTCGCCCCCGCTCTGGAACACGTCGTTGGTCCCGAGGTGCAGCAGCACCACGTCCGGCTGCGCCGCGCGCGCCCAGTCTTCCACATACGGCAGGACCTGGTCCGCGCGCCACCCGCTGTGCCCCTCGTGGTCCTGGTCGAAGTCGTAGCCGACCGCCTGTCCCTGATGGCCGTAGCGGCTGCCCACGAAGTCCACGGCGTAGCCGCCCATGAAGAGGTCGCCCCACAGCGGCCAGCGGTACGAGGGGCGGCCCTTGTAAGAGTCGGTGATCGAGTCGCCCAGCGGCATGACCCGGATCGGGGCGGCAGGCGGTTGGGCTGCGCCCGGGGCAGCCGGCAGCAAGACGCAGAACAGCAGCAGGAGCAGCCAACAGTGCGACAGGCGGCGGCGCGCGACGGGCGCCCGCCCCGGCGGCGGCGCATGGCGCGTTGTGGTCCACATCGGGTCCGTGTTCCTCCACAGCCGGCGGCACGGTGCTGTGCACGTGCCGCCGGAAATTATTCCTATCATATCCTACCGAACGGACGCCCTGCAAGAAACGCGCCGCCCGGGAATGGAGGTGGGGAAGGAAAACCCGCACGGTCACGGGGTGGCGCCCGCCTCCGGTCGCCTCACGCGGGCGCCGACAATGGACCCCAGGCAGGCGAGGCCCGCATGGCTTTCATTCCCGCCCTGCCGCCGACAATCTTACCGCGCCTGTCCCCGCCGCAGCGCGGCCGCTTCCTCCAGGTGCGCCCGGAACCGGCTCCGCAGTTCCCGGAAATGCGCCTCCGGAACGGCGGAGGCGATCCGCTGCTGCAAGTGCGCGGCCACACCGCTCACCGCGCCCACCTCGCTTGCCTCGACCTCCGGTTCGGGCGCCGCCGCCGGCGGCGGCCCGGTCGCGGTTTCTGCCGGGCCGGTCCGCATCCTCCGGGCCGCCGAAAGCAGTGCCCCGCGCGCCTGGCGCAGGGCCGCGCCCACCGCGCGCTCCAGCGGTTTGATAGGCGCCTCACGACAGGCGCGCTCGATCGCCGCCCGCAGATCGTCCACGCTCGGGCGGGCGGCGTCGCTGCTGGCGGCGGTCGGGGTCTTCTCCAGGAGGCCTTCCCCAAGCGCGTAGTCGAGCAGGTAGCCCCAGTGGTACGTGTAGCTGGTCAGGTCCACCGCGCGCTTCCACTCCAGGAAGAAGAAGATCTTGCGGAAAATCCTCTTGAGCGGGTACAGCAGCGCCTGCCCCAGGCAGCCGACCAGACAGCCACCGCCGCTGTCCTGCTCGCGGGCGAGCGCCTCGACGTCGTCCGCGCCCGGGTCCAGGCCGTGCGCCTGGGCGAGCAGGCGGACCAGGCGGCGGCGCAGGTGGCCTTTGGCCAGGTCGTCGGCGAGCGGGACGGGGATCAGGGGCGTGAGCCCGATGAGGATGGCGTGGGCGAGCAGGGCACGCTGGCGGCTGTCGGACATCGGTTCGGGCGTGTCTGGCGATGGTGTCATGCCTCTCCTTTACCCGGTTCGCCCGCCCGGCCCGCGCCCGCCACCGCCCCCGATGTCAAAAACAGGTACTGGCTCGACTTCCCCGCTGGAAGCGACTATCCGCCGCGTCGTGGCCGCCCGGCCGCAGACCTGAACCGGCGCCCTTTAGACCTTTAGAGGTCCTGGAACAGGGCGCCGGCCCGCCAGTCGTCGCTGCCGGCGGCGGCACGGTTCGCTCCGCCGCTGACCGTGGCGTCGAGGCCGCTGGCGGTGTTCCTGAACCCGCCGCCGACCGTGGCGCCGGTGCCGCTGGCGGTGTTGTCGCCGCCGCCCCCGACCGAGGCGCTGTTGCCACTGGCGACGTTGCCGGCTCCGCCACTGACGGAGGTGTACTGGCCGCTGGCCCGATTGACCTGCCCGCCGCTGACCGAGGCGCTGTTCGCGCTGGCGATGTTCTTGCTGCCGCCGCCGACGCTCGCGTTGTCGGTGGTGGCCTGGTTCTGGGTGCCCCCGCTGACGGAGGAGGACCAGCCGCTGGCCAGGTTCTCGCTGCCGCCGGTGACGCTGGCGTGCGTCCAGCGGACCGCGTTCTTGAAGCCGCCGGTGACGTTGGCGTAGGGGGCCTCGACGCTGTTGACGTAGCCGGCCACCAGGCAGCCGTAGCTGGTGAAGTTGTTGCGGTTGCCGACGATGAGGTTGTGCGCGCCGTTCCTGGCATCGGTGCCGTCGCCGCGGAGCTCGTTGTAGCCGATGATGAGGTTCCCGAGACCGCTGCCGGGCCCGCCGTGGGCGATGCCGCTGTCGGTGTAGCCGGAGCCGTCGCGGATGTGCACGTTGACCCCGGTGATGAACAGCTCGTTGCCGCTGCGGCTGATCGCCCGGGTCTTGGCCTCCAGCGCCCGCACCCGCGGCAGCCACGACAGGCCCGTCTGCTGCGCCTCCGCCCCCGGCGAGGACAGCACCGCGAGCAGAGCCACCCCCAGGATGAGGGTGAACGTGCCGCCGACCCATGCCCGCCGCTGGGCCAGCCCCAGCCCCCGCTCGGCGCGCTCCAGGCGCCGCTCCAGCGCCTCGAAGCGGGAATCCATGTCGGCCTGCGTCTGCGTGTCCATGTCGGTCCTCCTTCGGCGCCCTGAGGGGAAACTCCGGGTGTGGGCATGAGTATAGCCATACCCTCGGGCGATGTCAAGGCCGCTCGCTTGGCGCGATGTCCGGGGCACTTCTCTTTTGTCCAGTCCGGCAGCTCAAGGGCCGTCTTCAGCCCGGCCCGGTAGGAATTCGCTCCCGTGCCGGCAAACCTCACGGAACGACGCAGCGAACTGCCCCGGAAGTGGCGAGGGCGGTCGCCAACAAGGCGGGCAGACCTGTAAGGGCCGGGCAGGGAAGGCGGCGGCGCCGAAAAGCTTCGTGGGCTGCGGCATGTCAGCTCCGACGGGCGTATCCCGTCCGGCGCCGGCAACCAGGGCGTGCACTACGCGGGCCGCAACCCGGGGCCGAGGAACTTCATCTATCTGCTCTTCGCCGTCCCCAACGTGCGGCGCGGCGGCGTGGCCAGGGACTCCATCCCCGATGGGGGAAGCTTCCTCCCCGCCCTCGACGATCTGTATGGCCGCGCGCCGGGCGGCGCGCGGCGGCGCTACGGCTGGATAGCGCGGGCAAACGTCGGCGACCTTTGAAGCGCGCCCGCCCGCTTTGGCTCCGGCGGCCTGTGGGTATTTCTCCGGAAAGTCACCTTCCCGAAAGAGCCCGACCATGGCACGCAGAAACGAGAGCCTGAGCCTGGAGTTGATCGACCTGGTGGAGGAACCCTCCGACGGGGGCGCCGAACGCGTCCGGCTTCAAACCGACGCCGGCATCGTCGAGTGCCGCGCGCACTTCGCCGCATCCCCCGCCGACGCGGCGATCCTCTGGGTCTTCGGCGCGGGCGGCGGGCTCGGCGGGCCCGCGGGAGGCGTCTACGAACGCCTGGGCCGCCGATTTCACGAACGCGGCGTCACGTCGCTTCAACTGGACTACCGGCACCCCGGCCGGCTCGACGCGTGCGTACTCGACGTCCTGCTCGGCGTCGGGTACCTGGGCACGCGGGGCGCGACGCGGATCGTCCTGGTCGGCCACTCGTTCGGCGGCGCGGTCGTGATCGCCGCGGGCGCGGCCAGCGAGGCGGTCGTCGCCGTGGCCGCCCTGAGCAGCCAGACCTACGGGGCGGCGGGCGCCGTCGGCGTTCTCAGCCCCAAGCCGCTGCTCCTGATCCACGGCGAGGCCGACGAGGTGCTGCCGGATGCCTGCTCGCGCGACCTGTACGCGCACGCCGGCGAGCCGAAAACGCTCATCCTGTACCCGGGATGCCGCCACGGACTCGACCAGTGTCGCGAGGAACTGGACCGAGACCTGGGCGGATGGCTGGAGCAGGCGCTGATCCTCGGCCCCTAGCGGCGGTGCCGCCGCCCCCGGAACGGTCAGGCCGGGGAGGGCGGCGAGTGCGGGCCGGTTTCGAGCCAGGTGATGATCTCGTCCGCGCGCTCCGCCACGTTCTTGTACCGGCGGCTTTCCGGCGTCATCGAGCGGAGGGCCGCGCAGAGTTGTGAGCGCTCCACCGCGTTCGCCCGTATCGCTTCGCCGTCCACAAACGAGATGCGGATCGTGAAGATCGCCGCGTCCACCTCCGGCAGCCCCCACAGACACTGTCGCTCCACGCGCAGGAAGAATGGCGGCCGTCCGGCCGGGTCCAAGGCTTGGCCGCGCCAAACGTCGGCGAGTACGCCGGGCGGGGGCTCCGGGTGATGGTTCAGCCGCCGGTCCGCGCCGAATCCCCAGACGAAACGCACCCACGGCCCCTTGTAGATCATCGCTTCCATCAGGGCCGCCGCCGCCGCGTTCACCTTTGCCATGCCCGGGACGGGCGCGTGCGCGTCGGCGAAACTCTTTCCGGCCTTTGCTTCCGCGCCCCAGTGGCTGGGACTGCACAGGTGCAGCGCGGCGATCCAGTCGCCCCGTTCCGGAGACGTGCACACCACCGCCACGTCCTCGGGCACCTGCATGCAGAGCGCGTCGAAAGCGGAGGCGTAGGGGGGTACTGCCGCCGGCGCCCCGTGTACCCCGGCAAGTCCCATCTGCCCATCGAACCGCAGGCGCTCGCCGGCCAGGCGGCAATGGAGCGTGCCGGAGCCGTCGCTTTCCCTGCGCAGCAGGAACAGGCTGGGGTACTCGGCGGCGAAGCGCGCGGCGAGGAAATCGGCGACGGCCGTGGAGACGGCGGGGGGAAGTGCGTCCTGTACAACGTACTTGGTGAGTCGTTCCGCACGACACGCCTGCTTGTTCTGGCGGTACTCCGCGAAACCGGTATCGATCTGGAACAACCGTTCGTCGGCGGCCCCGTTGCCGAAGGGTGTGCCGAGCGGCTTCAGACCGGGCGCAACATCATAACGCCCCGTGTGTGGCGGAAAATAGCGCGCGGGTGAAGGGAGCGTAAACGGGCCCATCTTGCCTCCCATTATAACCTCCCGTGATTCCCCGACGCGCCCGAATGCAACCCTTGACAACGCTTGCCTGTCAGAGTAAGGTGAGGGCGACATGCCGTTTCTGCCCCGAAGGGAGCAGACGTAGTGACACGTTGGAGGCCACCCATGCAGGGTAAACCGTCCCGTTTTGTGCTTCTGGTGTTGTCGTGGACGTTCGGTGTCGTGTCCCCCGCGGCGTGCGCCCAGGGGCTGCGCGAGGACGTTGACCGCGAAAGTTTTCGTGAACTCAAGGCCACGCTCCCGGAGCAGGCAGAGGCCCCCGCCGGACCATTGAAACGCGGGAAGCCGGGGCAACTTCTCCCGCTGCGCCGGGCGTTCCCGCTGCGCATCAGCCCGTCCGCGACCAGCACGGAAGACGCGTTCACCTCCGGTCTCAGCCTGCGCTACGTGGGGGACCCGAACCGACAGGCGGCGATCCTTTTCCGGCACGGGATCCCCGAAAGCGACGATCCTGCATCCGAATTCCAGCAGCAGCAACGGGCGCTCGAACGGGCGGACCTCCGCGCCGGCCAGGGGCTGTACGCACTGAGCTTCGGCTATGCCAACACACGGCTGTCCCCGGGCGGCGTCCGCAGCGACCGCTACAGCATCGGCGCGGACGTGCAGGTGAACCGGAATCAGGACCCGGTCCAGTTCAGCGTGGGCACCGGCTTCTCCCAGACGCGAGGCGGTTCGCGCGCGCGATCCCTGTCTCTGACCGCGGCATGGGCGATACCGAACGTTTCCCGCTATACGGAGATTGACCTCGCTGTGGGCCACAAACGCATCTATCCGAAGTCCGGCGCCCGGAAGCAGGGCATCGTCCCGGAGGCTGCGTTCCTGTACCAACTCATCGAGCCGCGCCGCGACCCGAAGAACCCGGTCCGGCGGCTCCGGGCCGGGGGCGTCCTGCTCCAGATCGCCTACACCTTCCACAACCCCGTGTCACGCACGGACGACTGGGCCGTCACCGGGCGAACCGTGCTCGACAACAACGGCAGCAACTATCTGCGGTACGGCGCCGGCAAGAACAGCACGTTCCTGTTCACCTATGGCGTGCAAATCCGGTGATCGCTCGTTTCCCGGTGTCGGCGCCTCGATCTTACGCGTAGTGGCGCCCTTCACGCACGTAGCGGGGGTGGCCGGCGACGCGCTCGTGATCGCTCGCCCGCCAAGACAGGGCCGCGCCGACGGCAGAAATGACGGCATCCAGGGCGTCCCCGCCGCCGTCGCGCAGCAGGGCGGCGCGGCGCACGCGCCCGATGGCGACGTGTGCGGCCAGACCCGCGAGGATCTCGCGCCGGGTGCGCCGGCGTTTGGCGTCGGGGCTCTGGCCGCCGGGCTGTTTGTAGTTCCAGTGCGGGAGCCCGAGTCGCTTGAGCGTCGAGGCCGGGCAGGCTTCGACGACGACACGCCGGGCGTGGGGGAGGCGGTCGTAGTGGAACGGGAGGATGGCCGTGTCGTCCCGCCCACGCAGCGGGCCCAGCACGTCGCGCATCCCGTAAAAGGTCTGGTAGATGATGCGGTAGTGGTAGGGGTCGTGCGGCGCCTTCTCCTCGACGTCGGTGAGCCGCCGGATGTGGTTCGGCCCGCCCAGCTCCTTCGCCCGGCGCAGACACTCCAGGCCCATGCCATAGTCGTCATCTCCGAAGTGGTAGACGAACTCCATCTGGTCGGGCCACGCGGCCTCGGGCTCCATCACTTCGACGGGCAGCCCGAACGGGAATTGCAGCGCCCACAGCGCCCGTTCCGAGCCTTCGACCAACCGCACCAGGTGCGCGATGGCTGTCGCCCGCTCCGCCGTGCCGCAGAGCGTTTCCAGAGCCGCGAGCTGCGTCAGTCGGTACGGGACGGCGCCGGGTTCCGCCGGTTCGACCGAGGGCTCGATCCGCGCCAGCCACATCGAGCGCCCGGCCAGTCGCGCGCCGCTGAAGTCCACCCCGTAAACGACATCAAACATCCATTCTACGTTACCACACGTTTGTTCACTGCGGGTGCGAATCTGCTTACCGGCACCAGAGCGCCCACACGTGGCAGTCGGCGTGGGGCTCGTCGGGGTGAAGCTGGCGCAGGCGGTCGCGGATCTCGAACGCGCGCACCCGCGCGGCGATGAGGCCGGACATCGGGGACAGTTCCTCAACCGAGAAAACGTCCGGGAACCCGCCGCAGTTGAGCAGGGCGCTGACCCCACCCTGAGCGTCCACCACGTCGAAGCCGGCGAACGTAAAACCAGGGTGGCGGAAGCCGGCAACGTCCGCATCCGACGGCTCGCGGACGGCGGCAAGCACCGTGGAGCGGGGGAACGCTGCGGCACGCCGGAGGACGAACTCCAGGTCAATGAAGAAGTCGGTCAGGTAGTCTTCGTTGACGGCGAACTCCCAATCGGTGTCGGCCTCGATGGGGACGAGTGGCGGACAGAGCATGCTATCGAGGGTGACGACACGGGGAAGGTCGATGCGGCCGAGCCAGCGCAGGTAGTCGAGCCAGCGATCGCCATCGTCGGCGTCGAATCGCTCCAGGCACGCGTAGAACATCAGTTGATCCGGCGCGTCCCGTGTGGCGCTTCGTGAAGCGCTGATCTCGGCCTGATTAGAGGCCATCGGGGCCGTAGTAGGGCTCGGACACCCGGACGATCACATCGTCGAGGTGCGCGCGCCTGCCGGGTGTCACCGGCCAGAACTCTACGTCGATGCGCAACCGGGACCACAGGCGGTGGGCGAACGCGCGCTTGATGCGGTTCACGGACGAGAAACCCGTCGGGGAGCCGAACGTCCGGTACAGGTCGCGCCGTGTCTGACCGGGGCGCGGGAGCGGCGCATCCCGGTCGGCCGCTGTCATCGGCGGAATAGGGCGGGCGAAGCCCGCGGCTCTGCGACGGTGCGGCTCCGGAGCAGCGGCGGGCGGCGGAGGCACCTGCCAGAACGCCGGCGGCTTGACCCACGGCACGCCCCACAGCGTCCGGGCGTTACGGTCCTTGTCGTTCGGGGACGCCGCCGCAACGGGCGCTCCCGCCGCCAAGCACAATGCTGGTAAAGCAGCGAGCAACGTCAGAATACGCAATAGATCGACCCTCCGCCGGGGTACCAGGCCGTCACCTTCGTACTATATTCTACCGCGGATTCAGGTTCGGCTGGTGAGGGTAGTCAGGTCCTCCGGGGTGAGGAAAGGAATCAGGCGACCGCACGGCAAATAGGGAGGCGGGGCGGGCGACCGCCCGATGACGCCCGTAACGGATGGGATCCATGAACCTCGGAGCTTCCTGGCATATCGTCCTTCTCGGCGCCCTGCGGGCCGAACCGGGCGGGGCGCAGCAAGCCGTCACCCGGTTCCGCTCGCAGAAGTACGGCGCGCTGCTGGCGTACCTAGCGCTGTTCCCGCGCTTCCACCCGCGCGAGGAATTGGCCGACCTGTTCTGGCCGGACGCGGACCCGGAGGCGGGACGCACTAACCTGCGCACCGCGCTCTCGTCGCTGCGGCGGCAGCTGGAGCCGCCCGGGGTGGCCGCCGGTTCGGTGCTGGTGACGCGGGGACACCAGGACGTCGGCCTGGAGCCGACTGCGGTCTCGACGGACGTGGCCGTCTTCGAGCGTGCGATCCGGGACGCGGCGCGACCGGGAACGCCGCCCGACGAGACGGCGCGCCTGCTTGCGGATGCGGTGAACGCGTACGGGGGGGCGTTGCTGCCCGGCTTCTATGAGACGTGGGCGCTGACGGAGCGCGACCGGCTCGCCGAGGCGTACCTGCGCGCGCTGCGGCGCCTGACGCAGCACCACGAGCAGGCGGGGAACCGGGAGGCGGCGCTGGAGTTTGCGCGCCGTGCTCTGGGCGCGGACCCGCTGCGGGAGGAGGCGCACGCCGACGTGATCCGTTTGCTGGTAGGGCTGGGCCAGCAGGCCGCGGCGCGCCGCCAGTACGAGGAACTGACGCGCCTGCTCGACGAGGAGCTGGGAGAGGAGCCGTCGGCGGAAACGCGCGCATTGCTCACCGCCCCGGCGGCGCACGGGCAATCGGCGGCGGGCATGTCCGGCGGAAAAACGGCGGGGTCCCGCACGGGCGGCTCCGCGCCCGGGGAGTCGGCGGCGAAGCCTGCGGGTGCATCTTCATTCGCGACCGCGCCGGCCGTTCGCAGGGAGGTACCGGAGGCGCCGACGACGGCCGTGCTCCAACTTCCCCTCACGCTCACCCGGTTCTTCGGGCGCGAGGACGAGATCGGCGCGCTGGGGTCGCTGCTGCGCGCGGACGAGGCACGGCTGGTGACCATGACCGGCCCCGGCGGGAGCGGCAAGACCCGGCTTTCGATCGAAGCGGCGCGGCGGCTGGCGGCGGGCGGCTGGCAACGCTCCGTGTGGTTCGTGCCCCTGGCCGACCTGTCCGACGCCGGCTTCATCTTCCCGGCGATCCGCGACGCGCTGAAACTGCCGTCGATGCCCAACGTGCCGCCGCGGGAGCAGATCATGGACTCGCTCGCGGCCCGGCCGTCGCTGCTGATCCTCGACAACTTCGAACAGCTCGTCGAAGACGGCGCGCCGTATGTGCAGGACCTGCTGGAGCGGCTGCCGGATCTGGCGGTCCTGGTCACGTCGCGCCAGAAGCTGAACCTGCCGGGCGAGCGGGAGTTCCCCGTCGCGCCGCTGCCCGTCCCGGGCGAAACCCCGTCCCCGGTCCAGCTCAAGGACTTTTCGAGCGCGGCGCTTTTCATCGACCGGGCGCAGGTCGCCCGCGTGGACTTCCGGGTGGACGACCGCAACGCCGCCGCCGTCGCCTCGATCTGCCGCCGGCTCGACGGCATCCCGCTGGCCATCGAACTGGCGGCGGCGCGCTCGATGGTGCTCTCGCCGGGGCAGATGCTCGAAAAGCTCAAGGACAAGGTCGACGTCCTCGCCAGCCGCCAGCGCGGCATCCCGGAACGCCACCGCACGCTGCGCGCGGCCATCGAGTGGAGCTACGGCCTGCTGTCGCCCGAGCTGCGGCGCCTGTTCGCGCGCCTGTCCGTCTTCCGCGGCGGATGGACCATCGAGGCGGCCGAAGCCGTCTGCCAGGAGCCGGAGGCGCTGGACGCGCTGACGCGGCTGCGGGAGTGCTCGCTGGTGGTGACCGAGGACCGCGGCAGCGAGACGCGCTTCCGCATGCTGGAAACCCTGCGCGAGTACGCCGGCTCGCAGATCGAGGCGGGGGAGCGGGCGGACCTGGAGCGGCGGTACGCCGCGTACTTCGGGGGGCTCGCCGAAGCCGCCGAGCCGCACCTGCGGGGGCCGGAGCAGGCCGCCTGGCTGGAGCGTCTGGAGGCCGAGCAGGAGAACTTCCGCGCCGTACTCGCCTGGGGGCTGGAAAGCGACCCCGACCGGGCCCTGGGCATCGCCGCCGCGCTGTGCGCGTTCTGGGAGACGCGTGGGCACTACGCCGAGGGGAGGGGCTGGCTCGAACAGGCGCTCGCGAAGACGGTGCCGGTCGCCCCTCCGACTCCCGCGCGAAACGACGTCGAACCGCCGCGGGACGACATCGACCGGGCGCGTGCGCTGGGCGGCGCGGGCTGGATGGCCTGGTACGAGATGGACCTGGACGCGGCGCGGGCGCGGCTCGAAGAGAGCCTGACCCTGTTCCGGCAGAGCGGCGACCTTGCCGGCACGGTGGGGGCGATCAGCGGCCTGGGCATGGTCCTTTTGTGGCGCGGGGAGCACGCCGAGGCGCTCGCTTTGTGTCGCGAAGGCGCGGACCTGCTGGGACGGGTACAGGAACGTCGCGGCTTGCTGCCCGTTCTCGCCGGCTTCGGCTGGACCGTCTCGTTCCTGTGCGCGGCGGAACTCCAGGACGACGCGTGGGCGGTCAACCGGGAGGTGGCGACCCTCGCGCGGGCGGCGGGCGACAAGCGCAGCCTGGCGTGGGCGCTGGACGGGCTGGGCATGTGCCGCTACTGGAAGGGAGATTGGGCACAGTCGCGGTCGTTCTGTGAGGAAAGCCTCGCCCTGTTCCGGCAACTGGGCGAACTGTGGGGCGCCGGCCACATGGCGTGGTTGCTGGGCAACGTCGCGCGCGAAGAGGGCCGCTACGAGGAGGCGCGCGCGCGCAACGAGGAGGCCATGTCCTTTCTGGCGCAGCACAAGAGCTGGGCGGGCCTGCCGTACTGGCTGGAAAGCGCGGCGTATCTCGCCATCGCCCAGAACGACCCGCGCCGCGCCGCGCGCCTGCTCGGGGCCGCCGACCGGGCCCGCGAGACGCAGCAGAGCGCCCCGCAGCCCCTCGTGTTCGCGGAACGCCGGCGCCAGACGGCGCTCCTCGATACCATGCTCGACGCCGCGGAACAAGAAACGGCTCGGGCCGAAGGCCGCGCCCTGACCGACGAAGAAGCCTTCGCCTACGCCCAGCAGGCGGATGCGCGCGACGAGGCGGTCGGTCCGTGACCCCAGATTCCCATCCGCCAGGCGACAGGTTCCTCGGCGACAGCGGCCTGTTGACCCGGGCGCGCGCGCTGGGCGGCGCGGGCCGTCTGGCGTGGTACGAACTCGACCTGGTGACGGCGCGGGCGCGCCTGGAAGAGAGTCTGGCCCTGTTCCGGCAGGCGCGGGACCCGATCGGCACGGTGGAAGCGATCAGCAGCCTGATCCTGGTGCTTTCCTGGCAGGGAGAAAGCGCGGCGGCACTGGCGCTGCTTCGGGAAGCCATGGAACTCCAGCGGCGGTTGACAGACCGTCAGGGCCGGCTCCCCGTTCTCGCCGGGCTGGGCTGGGCCGCTTCCTTCATGAGCGCGGCGGAATCTCAGGACGACGCGTGGGCGATCAACGAGGAGGTGGCGGCTCTGGCGCGCGCCGCCGATGACACCCGTAGCCTGGCCTGGGCGCAGGATAACCTGGGCATGATCTGCTACTGGAGAACCGACCTTGCGGCGGCACGCCCGCTCCTGGAAGAAGGACTCGCGCTGTTCCGGCAGTCGGGCGAACTGTTCGGCGTGGCCCATTGCGCCTGGGGGTTGGGCAACGTCGCGCGCGAGGAGGGCCGTTACGAAGAGTCCCGGACCCTCAACGACGAGTCGCTCGCCCTCGTCCTTCAAACGAAGACCTGGGCCGGCCTGCCGTACTGTTTGGAAAGCGCGGCCCGGCTCGCAATGATCGGGGACGAACCCCGCCGGGCCGCGCGCCTTCTGGCCGCCGCCGACAGGGCGCGGGAAACGCAGCGCAGCTTCGCCCAGCCGCTGGTCCGCGCGGAACGCGAGCGCTGGATACCGGTCCTGCGCGCGATGCTCAGCGCGGAGGAATGGGAAGCGGCTCGCGCCGAAGGCAGGGCGATGACCCCGGATTCCGCCGTCGCCTACGCGATCGGAGGCGACACCACCGGCGCCGAAGCACGGAACCGGTAGCTGACCAGCGGGCAGGCTTCATGGCCGATACCACACCGACCAACGACAGCACCTCGATACGGGCGCGCGCGCTGTGCGGCGCGGCGCGGCTCGCCTGGTATGAACTCGACCTGGCGCAGGCACGGGCGCATCTCGACGAAGCCCTGGCGCTTTTTCGGCGCGCGGGGGATCCGGCCGGCATGATCAGCGCGATGAGCAACCTCGTCATCATCCTCACGTGGCAGGGGGAGAGCGACCGGGCGCTGTCGCTGCTCCAGGAAGGGATGGATATCCTGGGGCGGCTCGAAGACCGCCCGTCCCTGCTGCCGGTGCTCAGCGAGTTCGGTTTCGCCGCCGCCCAGTCCGCCATGCCCGAAGCGCTGTTGGACGCAATGACCGTCAGCCAGGAAGTCGTGCGTCTGGCCCGCGCGGCGGGGGACACGCGGAGTCTGGCGAGCGGTCTGGCGAATCTGGGACTTATTCGTTACTGGGCCGACGATCTGGCGCCGGCGCGTTCGTTCTACGAAGAGAGCCTGACCCGCTTCCGAGAGGCTGGCGACGTGTGGGGCGCTTCTTTAGCCCTGTGGGGACTGAGCAACGTAGCGCGCCGGCAGGGCAGGTATGCGGAAGCGCGTACCTTCAACGCAGAGTCGATGGTCCTGCAGACGCAGCATAAGAGCCCGATCGGCGCGCCGTACACGCTGGAAAGCTTCGCGTATATCGCAACCGCCGAAGAGCAGCCGCGGCGGGCCGCCCGTCTCCTGGGCGCCGCCCAGGGGATCCGCGAACGGCACGGCGGCTCGTTACAGCCTCTGGCGCTCGCGGAATGGGAACGGCACTGCGATGCCCTGTGCGCGCTTCTGGACCCGACAGAGTTCGAGTCGGCGTGGGCGGAGGGGCGTGCATGGACGACGGAAGAAGCCATCGCCCGCGCGCTGGATGCGGAAGACCGGGACGCGACGCCACCGGCGCAGGCCCCGTAGCCGCTATCGACGCCCGGTCAGGCGAAGGTGCGGGCGTCGATGACCGCGCCGTTCCGCCGGCCCTCCACGCTCTCGACGTAGGCGGCGGCAACCGCGGCGGCGGGCATTCCCGTGGACGGGTCCTGTCCCATGGACTGGAGCGTTTCGCTCACCCACGGCGGGCTGACGACGTTGACGCGGATGCCGCGCGGCAGGTCCAGCGCGGCGGCGCGGACGAACCCCTCCAGCCCTGCGTTCACCAGGCTGATGGCGGCGCTTCCGGGCATCGGCTCCTGCGCGAGCACGCCGCTCGTCAGAGTGAACGAGCCGCCGTCGCGCAGATTGCCGTGTCCGAGGCGCACGAGGTTGACCTGGCCCATCAGCTTGTTCCCCAGGCTGAACTGGAAGTCTTCGTCGGTCAGGCTGTCCAGCGGCTTGAGCCGGGCCTGACCCGCGGCGCAGACCACGGCGTCGACCGGCCCCGCCGCCTCGAAAAGTCTTCGTATGGAGTCGGGGGAGGTGATATCAACGGTAAGGTCTCCGCCCGAGCGTGTCGCCCGCACGACCTCGTGGCGTACCGCAAGCGCATCCGCCACCGCCTGCCCGATGGTCCCCGTCGCGCCGATAACGATGATCTTCATGGCTTGTCTCCGGCTCCGTCCTGGTTGCCGGGGCCCGTCCGCTGCTTCGGCGGGGCGACGACTTCGGGCCTCGCTTCGGAAGGGAGGAGTTTGGCGAAATCTGCGGGGGCGATCTCGTCGCGGTCGCGGCCGGGGAAAAGGCCGACGCCGGCGTTGTCGAAGGCGGTCGCGACAAACTCACCGCAGGTGTACTTGCCGGGCGTCGTGTAGTTGATGTCCCAATGGATGAAGACGCGGTCAAGCGCGTTCATGAACATGTCCATGCCGCTGAACGGGTCGCCCAACTGCTGCCGGGCCCAATCGAGGGCGGCCTGCCCGCGCCCTTCCGGGGCGGGCGCGACGACGAAGTTGTGCTCGCGTCCGTGGAGGCCGTCCTCGACGATTCCCTTCGGGCGCGCCTCGATCACGCGGCCGTCGCCTGCGTACAGGGCGGCGTGGTAGAACGGCGAGTCGGTGAAGAACTGGATGATGTGGTCGCGCTTGCGTCCCGGCCGGTAGAACAGCAGCACGTCGCCGGGCCGCGGCTCGTGGCTGCGGCGCTCTGTTTCCCCGGCCGCGTTGTAGCGCTCCAGCATCGCCTTCGTCTGCCGCGCACGCCGCGCGCTCAGCGCCGCCACGAGGCCGCCCGCCGCGAGCGAGATCAAGATCCACTTCCGTTTGTCGTTCACGCTTCTGTTCTTCCCAGGAATCGGCCGCTTAATCGATGACGTTCATGTCGCGCAGGATGTTTTTGGTCACGCGGAAGCGGGCGGCGCCATCGGCGGGCTTCCGCATGTCGATGTTGAGGGCGAAGAAGTGGGCGTCGCCGTTGCGGCGCACGACGTATCCCACCCACCAGCCGATCTGCGCCGGCGACGCTCCGTTCCCTGGTTCGGAACCGTAGCCGACCCAGCCGGTCTTCGCGCGCGTCACGTAGCCGCGGCCGCTGTGTTCCGCGTTCACGGCGATCTGTTTCACGAGGTTTATGGCGCGCGGCGAGAACGGCAGATCGTTCCGGTGCAGCCGGACCAGGAACCGGATCTGTTCTTCGGACGAGATGCGCAGGGCGCCGTCCAGCCAGAAGCGGTCGATCCCGCCGCCGATGTCGCCGTTGCCGTAGTTCGCCGCCCGGACGTAGCGCCGCATGCGTTCCGGCCCGATGCGCCGCGCCAGCTCCTGATAGAACCAGACCGTCGAGCGCTGGAACGCGCGCCGCAGGTCCTGGTCCTGGTTCCAATCGGGGTTGCCGCGGTCCACGCCGTCCCACCGGAGGACCTGCTTCTCGTTGGGGATGACGCCGGTCTCCAGCGCGACGAGCGAATTGAAGAACTTGAACGTCGAGGCCGGGAGGAAGCGGCGCTGCGCGCGCTCGCGGTCGAACACGTGGTAGCGCCCGTTCTTCAGGTCGTACAGCAAAAACGAGCCGTTAACACCGGCCGCGCGGAAATGCCGCTGCCAATCGGGCTTGAGGGACCAGTTGGCGACATTCCCTTCGCTCATGCGGCAACCGGGAACGTTCGGGCCGCACCGATGGCTTCAGGCAATGGCTCCCCGTGTTCAAGCCGGTCTGCAAGGACACGTAGCGCCAACGCCTGAACCCGCGCGATCGCTTCGTCGCGGCTGGCTCCGTAAGCCAGCACGCCGGGGAGTTCCACGACTTCGGCGACGTGCCGTCCGTCTTCTTCCTGGTCAATGCCGATGGTCATTCGCTCGAAGCCTACCCTTGTTCTTGTGTGGTCAAGCACCGAAAATCGCCCCAATGTCGCGGGCACCGTGCAGGACCCGGATCACATCCACGCCGTCTTCGATGACGCGGTAGAAGACCACGTAGCTGCCGACGACGAAGCTGCGCATGCCCGGCGACAGTTCTTCACGTCGACGGCCCATCTGCGGGAACTCGGCCAGCGTTTCGCACTGCGCGTTGATGGCTTCGAGGAGGCGGTCGGCCGAGGCCACGCTGTTCTCGGCCACGTAGACCCAGATGCCCAGCAGATCCTGTCGCGCCTCGGGGGTCCGGAGTACGCGCGGCATCAGGACGCCGCCGGTGCCTGGGGCGCGCGGTCGGCGTCGGCCATCCGGCGGCGGCCCTCGGCCTTGATCTCCTCGATGTCGAGCGGTTCGGACTCGCCCCGTTCGGACTGCGCAAGACCCACGGCAATGTCCCGGCGCAGCCGCTCCAGCCGGTACTGCTGGTAGTCGTCGCGCTCCTTGAGAAGGCGGAGCGCTTCGCTCACCAGTTCGCTGGCCGACGCGTACTGGCCGCTGGCGAGTTTTTCGCTCACTAATGCTTCTATCT
>CADCTO010000652.1 GCA_902805585.1 uncultured Armatimonadota bacterium
GAGCAGTGGCAGAAAGGCCCCGGCGCGCTGCCGGGGCCTTTGTTGTTTTCGACGGCGCGCGTGCGCCTACTCCCTGCACTTCCTGCGTCGGAAGGTGGGCGACGCCGGATCAGCGCGGGCAACAAGTCGCCCTACTGCGCACCGGCGCTGAGTAGAGGCGGAGACCGGTGACGTGAAGCGGGCTGCACGGCAGACCCGGCGAAGCGCCGGGCGCGGGTTGCTAACGACGGACTGGCCCTCCCGACGGACCACTCCGCCAGTATAGCAAAACAGGAACGACGGGTCAAGTGCCGCCCGATCAGAGTGTCATGGTGCCGCCCCACTCCTTCGGCCGGCAGGTACGCGAGGGTTCACCGGATGGTGCCGCCCCGCGTGCGGACCGCGCGGGCGAAGATGACGCTGCCGTAGCCCTGCTCCGAGTGGTCGGGGACCGAGCGCACCCGCAGGTCCACGTCCACGAACCCGTGCTCGCGGAGGCTGCCGAGCACGTCCTCCCCGGTCACGCCGGCGCAGGGGAACCGGTGCTCTCCGACGGTGTAGTGGTCGGCGGCCCCGCAGGCCGACAGGATCAGCGTCCCCCCCGGCCGCACGAGGCTGGCGATGTTGCGCATGTAGCGGCGCCACGTCTCCTTCTCGTGCGTCGCCCCTTCGGCGCAGTAGTGCGTGGTCACCAGGGGGTAGAAGCCGCGGCGCTCCGGACCGAGCGGGTTCTCGTCGCCGGCGTCGGCGAACACGACCTCGGTCACGCGGCGGCGCGTCTCGCTTTCACGGCGCTGTGCGTCCGCCGCCCGTGGCGCCGCGCCGCCGCACGCGCCGCCTTCCAGGCGGAGCGTCTCCAGGGCGAACGGCCGCCAGTCGTGGCAGCTGCCGCCGTCCAGCCACCGCCGTACCTCTTCCCGGTTGCCGGAAAGGTATTCGGCAAGGTGGATCTCCCCCACCTTCGGCACGAGCGGGAACAGGTGGTGCACCGTCGGGCCGCAGCCGAAATCCAGCGCGACCGGCACCGCGCCCGGGCCGCGCAGCGACTCGACCAGAAACTCCATCGCGAACCGCTCGTCCGGCATGACTTCCTGGTAGTACTCTGCGAGGTACGCCTTCGGCTCCCACTCGCTCCACGCCGCATAGCCGTCCTGAAACGCTCCCATCCCTTTGCCTCCTCGTTCGGCCCTGTCCCGCGCGCGGCGACCACCGTTCGCGGACCCGGACACGGTTTGCTGCCGCGCCGCCCGTAGAGCGGGCCGGCGGCCACGCCCGGTCAGGCCGGGGGGCGCATCGAGCCTGCCCCGTACATTTGTCGGTCCCACCCTGAGGAGACCACAGGGTGGGACCGACAATTTTTCGTGGAAAGCGGCGTGCTTTCCCGTTCGCGCGCTCCGGGCCCCGTGGGAACGACGCGGCACGAGCGGGAAGGCGACGTGCGGCAGGAGAAGGTCGGAACTTCCTCCACCTGCCGGGAAGGTGTACACAGAGCCTTGGTCCAGGAAACGCATCCGGTCAGCACCACGCGGTGGTCTGCCTTACAAAAAGCCATCATCGCGGGCAGCGCCATCTATGCCCTCGTCTTCGTGGCCATGCTCGTGCTTCGGCCGGGCACGCGCCAATTCTACGAGGCCTTCTTCAACGGCTACCAGATCCTGGCGCCCCTGTTCGCCGGCATCTGCGGCATCGCCTACGCCCGCAGGGGGACGCACCGGTCCTCCAGCCAGCGCTTCGGGTGGCTGCTGGTGGGCCTGGGCGCGCTCTCGTTCGCCGTCGGGCAGGGCACCTGGACCTACTACGAGAGCGTCCGCGGCGTCGACGTGCCTTTCCCCGGCTGGGCCGACGTCGGCTACCTCGGGACCTACCCGCTCCTGCTGACGGGCGTCATCCTCCTCGTCCGGAACGCGCACCGCGCCGGCCGCGCCCGCCTCGTGCTCGACTGCGCCATCGCCGCCGGAAGCGTGGGCATGGTGAGCTGGCACTACCTGGTCCAGCCGCTCTGGCAGGGGTCGGACATCGGGGTGCTCGGCAAGCTGATCAGCGTCGCGTACCCGCTCTGCGACATCGCCGGCCTGTTCACGGCCATGGTGCTTCTGAGCACGGCCTCGGCGGGCGATACGCGGCAGCGCGTCGCGTTCGCCTGTCTGGCGGCCGGCATGCTGCTGATCGCGTTCTTCGACACCACCTTCACCTACTACACGCTCCACGAGGCCTACCACACCGGCATGTGGAGCGACTGGAGCCTCTCGTTCGGGTGGATCGCCGTCGGGTACGCCGCGCTGCTGCCGCTCTGGGCTCGGGCGCCCGAGCGGAACGACCTCGCGCCGGACGGATTCGCCCGGCACTTCGTCCCCTTCAGCGTCGCGCGGATGGTGCTGCCCTACGGGGCGGCGGCGGCGGCGTTCTTCCTCACCGCCGTGCCGAGCTACCTCACGGGCGGGCGGGTCAGCAACTCCCTGATCGCGGTCGGCTCGGGCCTGATGCTCCTGGTCATCCTCCGGCAGCTGTTCACCCTGGTGGAGAACCAGCACCTCACGAGCCAGCTGCGCGCCTTCAACGAGAACCTGGAGCGGCTCGTCGCCAAGCGGACCCGGCAGCTGAACTCCCTCCACGAGTTGACCAAGGCGGTGAACAGCACGCTCGACATGAACCAGGTCCTGGCGGCCGCGTCGGAGCACACGCCGAAGACGATCGGGTCGGACGGCATCGTCATATGGCTGTTCGACCACAACATTTCGGATCCCGACTGCGCCCCCCGGGTGCACAGCCACAGCGGGCTGGGCGAGCAGCCCGGTCTCCCGGACCGCCTCGCGGGCCTCCTGGCGTGGGACCAGGTCGGGACGGTCACCGTCCCTTCCGACGGGGGCGCCGCCGCACCGGCGCTGTTTCTGCGCGCGCCGCTCCGGTGGCAGCAGCGTCTCGTCGGGATGATCGGCGTCCTGCGCCGGCAGGGCGAGTTCAGCGCCGCCGAGACCGCCCTCCTGGAGAGCGTCGGCATCGAGGTGGGGACCGCCATGGAAAACGCCCGCCTGTACAGCACCGCCGTCGAAGCCGCCGACCGCGACCCGGTGACCGGGCTCTACAACCACCGCGCCATCCACCAGCGCCTCCAGGGGCAGATCCGGCGGGCGGAGCTCAGCGAAAACCCGTTCTCCATGATCATGATGGACATGGACAACTTCAAGCTCTTTAACGACACCTACGGACACCCCGTCGGCGACGAGATCCTGAAACGCGTCGCCAAGGTGCTGGACGAAGTGTGCGGCACCCGGGCCATCCTGGGCCGCTACGGCGGCGACGAGTACATCGCCATCCTGCCCGGGGCGGATACGGCGTCAGCGACCGAGGTCGCCCGGCGTCTGAACGAGCAGATGTCACGGGAGAGCTTCCGCCGGCCCGGTGATGAGCGCGTGATCCCGATCTCCATGAGCTTCGGCATCGCCACGTACCCGACCGACAGCACGAACCGCCACGAACTGCTGACCCTCGCCGACAGCAACCTGTACCGGGCCAAGAATTCCGAGTCGCGCATCGTCGGCCCGACCAAGGAGCAGCGCATCAACCGCGAGATGCGCTCGGAGGGCTCCTTCGGCGTCCTGGACGCGATGGTGACCGCGGTCGACAACAAGGACCGCTACACGCGCCAGCACTCCGAGGACGTGACCGAGTATGCGCTGTGGATCGCGGAGGAGCTGGGCCTCTCCGAGGAGACGATGCGGGTCATCCGCACCGCCGGCCTGCTGCACGACGTGGGCAAGATCGGCGTGCCGGACCTGATCCTGCGCAAGCCCGGCCGCCTGACGGACGAGGAGTTCGCGGCGATGCGGAAGCATCCCGAAATCGGCGCGCTGATCGTCGGCGGCCTGCCCGGCATGGAAACGATCGTGGACGGCGTCCGGTTCCACCACGAGCGCTGGGACGGGAAAGGGTATCCGGACGGCCTCGCGGGGGAGGACATCCCGCTCCTGGGCCGCATCCTGGCGGTCGCGGACGCGTTCAGCGCCATGACCACCGACCGTCCCTACCGGCGCGGCCTGGAATGGCCGGTCGCCCTGCGGGAGATCCAGGCCCATATCGGCACGCAGTTCGACCCGGAGAGCGCCCACGCGTTCCTGCGCGCCGCGCAGGAGCACCGGACCCTGCTCTGGGCGGGCGACGGGGCGGCGGGCGTCGGCGAACTGCCCAAGGCGGCCTGAAGCCCCGCCACGGGCCAGGCGAGCGGCCGGGAATAGCCGCAGGCGGGACGCGTGCCCCGCAGTCCGTGAACGCGCCGCCGACGCAGACTTCCCAAGGGCACAGCAGAAGCGTCCGCCCCTAAACGAATCGTCGCCCTTCACAGGCTGGAGGGCGACGATTCGTCCGGCGGGCCACCCGGTTCCCACCCGCGCCGCGCGCCGTGAGCGGTCCGCGGCGCGAGTCCTGTCCTACCACCGGAGCGAGCGGAAGATGAACCCGTTCGCCCCGGCCCACTGGCCCAGCACCGCGCGCTCCTCGGGCGTCGCCGGGCGGTTCAGCGGACCGCGCACCTGGGCGATGCTTCGGTCGGCGGTCACTTCGACCGTCACGCGCGCCCGCTCGTCGGACTTGCCCCACGCCGGATTGCCCGCCTCGTCGACGCCGGCGACCGTCAGCCCCCACAGGCGCAGCGAGAAGATGGAGCAGCGCCCGGCGGCGCACCAGTCGACGTAGCTGTACACGCAGTGCTTCTGCTTGCGCCCCTCGTTCATCAGCTCCTGGTTGTTCCTGAGCTCCACCACCTCCCACAGGAGGCGCCCGTCCCGCAGCGACCAGTAGGGGCGGTCGAACCCGTCCCACTCGACGTTCGCGCCGAGCCTGGCCTTCTGGATCAGCAGGTGCCACTCGTTGGCAAGCTTCACCACCGAGCCGGCGGTGCGGCCCTTGAGGCTGAACGCGCGGTCGTTGCCGAGCTTCCAGGCCAGGAAGTCGGTCACCTCCAGCAGCGTCCGCCTGCCCATTTCGGCATGGCAGCGGGCGTAGAAGCGGATCAGGTCCGCCAGGCGCCCGCCCGGGTCGTCGAAGTAGTGGAGGGCGAGGATCCGCTCCAGGAGCAGACCATGCAGGCCGCGGGGGACGCCCGCCACCTTCATCTTGGCCAGCCACACGTTCTCGTGCACGAGCCGGTTCGGGTCGCCGCTGCTCAGGAACTCGAACGCCTCCTTGGCGGTCATGACGCCCTTGACGGCCCGGGGGAAGCTGCCGCCCTGCGCCAGCGTCACGAACCAATCGCGGTACAGGTCATGCATGTAGCCGAACGGGTCCTCCGGGGCGGCCCCCTCGCGCTTCCGCGCGTCGATGCACGCCTGGTACAGGAAGCCGGGCACCGGGTACCGCACGAACAGGTGCCCGATCAGGTCGGCGATCTGCCGGTCCAGGTTGTAGGAGCGCGGCCGGTAGGCGGCCACGTCCCGGATCTGGTGCGGCTGCAGCGCCGTGTATTCCAGGTACCCCAGCAGTTCTTCGGCGGGCTTCTTCTTGTGGCGGCTGGCCCGCCGCGCGTCCTGGAGGCGGTGCTTGGAGCCCTTGAGCGCGGCCTCCTGGCGCGCTCGGGCTTCCGCCTCCTCCTGCTGCCGCTCTCTCAGTGTCGCTGCCAACGCCGTCACCCCGTCACCTATATCGCCCCCTTCCCGCACCCAGCTTAAGTGGGAGTCAGGCGTTTGTTTACGGTTCCCGGGGTTCGGGACGTAGTCGCACGGTGGCGGCGGCGAAGCAACAGGAAGACTTCAGGCCGCCCAACCAGCGGAAGAAAGACGCCCACCGCGGCAAGCCGGGCGGGCGTTTGAGGTAGAAAGGTTTTCTACCTACACTGTTGGCATAACCAGACGCGTTCCTCAGGGAGACGCGCGATTTATTTTCGCGGTTGAATCGGGAGTACGCCCTGCAGGAAACTCCAGGGAACGCCACCGGGCGCTGGCGGGTATACCTAGAAGAACGCGCAGATAACGGCGCGTCCATCACGATAAAGTACGGTGGTCCGCGCGGTCACCCGTTGCGGGATCAGGAAAGATACTTCTGGATGCGCCATCACTTCCTGCGTTTCTTGGTCGGGTCGGTCGCGGTCGCCGGTATGACGTCGTTCAGTGGGCCCCTGTACGGCGGGGACGCGCGGCCGCTGGAAATAAAGCATGCGTCGTCGCGGTCGCGCTCTGGGCAAGCGGAACGGCATCTCAAGCTGACATGGACGTACCACCCGAAGCGGGAGTTAGCCCAGAACGGAATGGTTCGGGTTCCCGTTCCGACGCGGGGCGTGGCGTACCAGAGCGTACGCTATGAGGTCGCCGGCGCGCTCCGCCACCAGGTGGGTTCGGAGAACGGCAACGAGTTCATGCTGGTCGCTCCCGACGGGGAGAAGCCGTTCACGGTCACGGCGGTTGTGACGCTGCGCCGCGTGGCGAATGCGACGCCGGCCCGGCGGCTCCACGCGGCGGAAGCCGGCGGCGGGACTCTGCCCGCGCTCCCCGCCGACGTTCGCGCGTATCTGGAGGCTTCCGAGGGTATCGACCCGCACAGCCCCGCTATCCAGGCCATCGCCGAACGGCTCCGCGGTAGAACCCCCATGGCCACCATTTCCAACGTGCTCCGGTATTTCCGGCGGACCCTGCATTACGACCTGCGGGAAACCTCCACCGACGCCGAAACGGTGCTGAACCGGAAAGGGGCCAACTGCGGGGGGTATACGGCCCTGTTCGTCGCGATCTGCCGGGCGGAAAATATCCCCGCGCGGGAGGTCTGGGGGCTGAGCCGGTCCTTCGACCGGCGCACGCGGCACCCGCGCGCCACGGGCCGCACGTGGTACTCCGACCACGCGTGGGCCGAGGTGTACTTCCCGGGAACCGGTTGGGTGCCCGTGGAGCCGCAGGAGCGGACCTTCGGCCCGCCCGAACTGGGATGCGTGCGCCTGGCGCACCACGACCCCAAGCGGGGAAACTACCTGAAGGCCAACGCCGCCGCCATGGGCGCACACCCACCTGCTTTCGAAGAGTTGAAAGCGTCCCCGCCGGAGACCGATCTGTAGATACACCGGAGGGACGTGCGTCACGGTGCTGGCCTGCCGGCGCCCTCCGTCCGAAACCACCCTCTGACGACTACCAAGCGACCCAAAGGAACCCTTTCGATGCACCTGCTGCCCACTCCGCGCTTTGTCCGTGCGGCGCTCGCCGGTCTTTTCCTCGCCGCCAGCGCGGGGATGCCGCTTTCCCCCGGTCATGCGAAGAAGGCGCCCGTGGCGAAGAAGCCGTCCCCGCCGGCCGTGCTCGTGGCGCAAGGCAGGATCAGGGCGATGGCCCCGGTCCCGCGGCCCGGCTCCGTGCCGTACAAAGATGCGGTGGTCGGTATCCGTCTGACGGGCGTGAAGGCGCTCCGCGGGGGCAAACTCCCGGGCGGCGACGTGTTGCTCTATGTCTGGGGGATGCGGGACAACAAGCTCATGCCCGCGGCGCGCTACCGGACCGGCCAGGTGCTCACGCTCGCCCTGAAGCGCTGGGAGACCGTCGAGGGGAAGTACGGCGGCTACAACCGCAGCGACCTGGACGACGAGAGCGTGTTCGCGCTTCCGACCTACTGGGGCGACGCCGTGCCGGCGGCGCGGAAATAGGAGCCGCGCGGCGTCATTTCCCGAGAACGACGGTCGGCCAGCCTTCGCGCCCCCAATCCACCGTCCCGATCTCCAGCATGGACCGGCCGCCCCGCTCGCGGACGTACTCGTAGTGGAAGCTGAACCGGTCCGCGCCGTTCACCGACAGGATCCCCGCGTGGCCGGGGCCGACTTTCGGGTCGAAGGGGGCGCCCGAACCGGTGTCGGGCGTAGTAGCGAGGACCAGGGTGCCGCCGCCGCGGAGCAGGTCCTTGTTCTCCTTGTCGAGGTAGGGCCCCGTGATCCGGCGTGAGCGCCCGACCCGTATGTTGTACGTGCTTTTGGCGCCCCGGCAGCAGTAGTCCCAGTTCACGAACAGGTAGTAGTAGCCGCCGCGGTAATGAAGGAAAGGCGCCTCGATGGCGTTGTTGCGCTCCTGCGGGTGTGCGGCGAGCGCGTACAGGGGCGAGTCGGGGGCGACGCGCTTCCCCGTCGCCGGGTCGAGTTCGACCAGTTTGATCCCGCTCCAGAAGGAGCCGAACGCCATCCAGAGCTTACGATCCGGGGTCTCGATGATGGCGGCGTCGATGGCGTTGAAATTGTCGCGCGCCTCGGACCGGACGACCACGCCCTGGTCCACCCACTTCGCCGGGTCGAGGGTGGGGCTCGTCGCGAGCGCGATGGCGGACACGTTGCTGCCGAACGAGGAGACCGAATAGTAGAGGAAATACCTGCCGCGGACGTGGCGCACGTCGGGGGCCCAGAAAAAGCCCTTCGTGTTCTTGGGCACCACGTCCTTGACCCAGGCGGGGGCTTCGGGAAGGACCGGACCGCGGAAGGTCCAGCGGGAAAGGTCCTTCGACGAGAAGGACGGGCACCCGGGCCCGGTCCCGAACACCCAGTACGTGTCGCCCTGTTTGACGATGGTGGACGGGTCGTGAATGAACAGGTCGGTCGTGCCCGCCGGGGTTGCGCCCGCCGCCCCGGCGGCCCCGCCCGTTTCCAACAATGGTAACCGCATCGTTGCCACGCTTCCTTACCGCGGATAGTCGCGCCACAGCCACCGCAGGATGTGCGGCAGGAGGGCGCCGCCGTGATCGTCCGAATGTCCCCCCTCGCCGAGGGTATAGGCGACGTCGTACCCTTTTTCCTGCAACGCGGCGGCCATGGCCCGGTTCTGGAGGTACCAGTCGCGCTCCGGCCGCTCGGCGTTGCGGTTGTCATACAGGCCGTCCTGGAGGTAGACGCGAACGGGCTTGCGTTCGCTCTGTTTCACCAGGTCCGGGTAGACGTGGCCGCCGCGCAGGTTCGTGAAGCTGCCGATGAGGCTGACGACCTTGCGGAACGCGTTTGGCCGTTCCCACGCGACCGTAAAAGCCGCGATCGCGCCGCTGCTGGCGCCGCCGATCGCGCGCCCCTCGGGGTCGGCGGTCAGGTTGTACCGCTTGCCCACTTCCGGAAGCATCTCCTCGACGACGAACCGGGCGTACGCATCGCCGAGAGAATCGTATTCGATGCTCCGGTTGTTCGGGTTGCCGTGGCCGATACTCTCCGGGTACGTCTCCCCCCGCTGCCCCGGCGTGATGAAGATGCCGATGGTGACCGGGATCTCCTGCCAGTGGATCAGGTTGTCGAGTACGACCGGCACGCGCAGCGCGCCCCTGGGGTTGATCGCCCGCTGGCCGTCCTGGAACACCAGCACGCAGGCCGGTTTTCGCGGGTTGTACTGCGCCGGGACGTACACCCAGTACTTCCGGACGGTGTTTTCGAGGATCTTGCTCCGGAACAGGAAGGGGCCCTCAAGTTTCCCCTTCGGGGCGGCCGCCTGCGGCAGCGATTCCGGCGTCAGCTTGTAGCTCCGCGCCGTGGCCCGGCTGTCGCCGGTGCGCGCCGAAGGGGCCGGCGGCTGTCCGGAGATTGCCGGCACCCCGACCCACGCCAGAAGCAGAAGCACGGCGGCCCGGTCAGCCGCCTTCCGCACCGCGCCACGACGGCCTGTCACGCCGCGCGCTCGGGCAGCGCGCGTTTCTGCGCGGCGATGATGGTGTCGGTCAGTCGGTCGAACTCGTCGTTCACCTTCCGGCGCGCGGGGTCCGCGTCGTAGCAGGCTATCACCTCCCGCGCCCCCCACGACAGCGGTATCGTGCAGGCGAAGTCCGGCACGAAACGCTTGATCTTGCTGTTGTCGAAGACCATGCTGTGCGTCTTGTCCCCGAGCAGCCCCTCGCCCCAGCGGGCGTCGTAGGCGGCGATCACGTCGGAGGGCACGTGCACCAGTTGCGGCGCCGGCGCGCCCGCCGCGTCGGCGAAGATGCGGTGGATCTGGTCCCAGGTCACGACTTCGTCCGAGGTGATGTGGAACGGCTCGCCGACGGCGCCCTGGTGCCCGAGCAGGCCCACGAAACCTTTGGCGAAGTCCCGGTGGTGGGTCAGCGTCCACAGCGAGGCGCCGTCGCCGTGCACGACGACCGGCTTGTTCTGCCGCATACGCTCGATGACGGTCCAGCCCCCCTGCATGGGCAGCAGCGTCCGGTCGTAGGTGTGGGAGGGCCGGACGATGGTGGCGGGGAAGTTCTCCTCGCGGTACGCCCGGACCAGGCGCTCCTCACAGGCGATCTTGGCCCGCGAGTATCCCCAGAACGGGTTGGACAGAACGGTGGACTCCGTGATCGGCAGAGTGGCCGGCGGAGTCTGGTAGGCGGAGGCCGAGCTGATAAAGACGTACTGCCGGGTCCGGCCGTGGAATAGTTCCAGATCGGTCTCGACGTGCTCGGGCGTGAAGGCGATCCAGTTGACCACCGCGTCGAACGTGCGGCCCTCCAGCGCGCTCCGCGCCGACGCCGGGTCGCGGATGTCCCCGCGCAGCACCGTGGCCCCTTCGGGAACCGGGCGCGAGGACGTACCCCGGTTGAGAAGATACAGGTCGAGACCCTTCTCGATCGCGAGGGCGGAGCAGGCGGAGCTGATGATGCCGGTGCCGCCGATGAACAGGACTTTGAGGCTCATGGGACGTAGATACGGCGCGGGCGTGCGGTTGTCCTGCGCGGCGGCTGCGGCGTCGTTCGGCGGCCGTGCCTATCCCCCGGCGGGGGCGCCGGCGGCCGCGAGACGGGCCTGCTCTTCCTCCAGCATCTTCTGCTTGCGCTGCATGCCCTCGGACACGATCCGCTCGCGCGGCGCCGTGGGGCGGAAGTCGAGGCGGTCCACGCCCAAGCCACGAAGGACCGCGCGTTCGACCGGGGAGTGCTCCGCCGGGTCCTCCCGATGGAACCGCATCGGTTCCTTGAGCGCGATGGGCGGGTTGGTGATGAAACGCGCCTTCCCCGAATGGTTCTGGCTGGAGGCGTGGAGCACGAACGGGTGGATCAGGACCACGTCGCCCACCGATCCCGTCAGCTCGATGAAGTCGCGGCACTGGCCGACCAGGGAACCGAACGTTGCCTCCGGCGCCCCCCGCGGCGGGACCCCCTCGGGGTGTGCCGCCAGGAGGCGCGCCACCGGCGCGACCGAATCGCAGGCGACAAACGTCCCGCCGCCCCTGGGCTCGATGTCGGACCAGAGCACGATCGTCAGCAGCCCCTGCTCGGGGCTGTCGAGGAAGTGGCGGAAGAAGTCGCCGTCCTTGTGCCAGCCGCCGACGCGGGGCGAGGGCGGCTGCCACGGCTCGTCCGCGCCCTTGCGGAAGTTCACGATCATGCCGTCGCCCCAGGTGCAGGGCGCGACCCGCTCCTCGCCGCCCAGCAGCTGGCAGGCCGCCGCCCACGCCTTCGGGGCGATCTCCGGCATGGGCAGGCTCTGCGCGCGCGGCATGTGGACGATCTCGCGCTCCCAGGTGGCGGGGTCGGCCGGGTCGTAGCCCAGGCGCCGGAACGCGTTCGCCGTCCAGGCCCCGGCCAGTTCGCGCGGGAAGCAGTCGCGGACGACGACGTGGCCGCGCTGCAAAAAGTGCTCGATCTGCTCCGCCGACAACGGCGGGAAGGTGGACGGGCTCATAAACGGACTCCTCGGGTCTGTAGAATGATGCGTCGGTGCGGAACGGGCGACGTTGCCTTCTGGTCGCGGCTTCACTTCGCCTCGGGGCCGCGCAGGATCGACTCGATCTGTCGGAGGTCTTCCCCCGAAAGCTTGGCGCCCGATGCGGCGGCGTTTTCGCGCACCTGCTCCGGGCGGCTCGCCCCGATGATCGGCGCGGTCATGGCGGGCTGGTGCAGCAGCCACGAGAGCGCCAGCTGCGACAGCGTCAGGTCCCGCCCGCGCGCGAAGTCGGCCAGGGCTTTCATGGTCGGCAGGTGCTCCCGCAGACGCTTCTCCAGGCCCTCGTTTCCCTGCGCGCGGCTGCCTTCGGGGATGGTCCCGTCCAGGTACTTGTCGGAAAGGAGCCCCTGGGCGAGCGGCGAGTACGGGATCAGCCCGAGACCGTCCTGGGCGCAGCGCGGGTTCTCGCGCTTCTCGGTCCCGCGCGCGAGCATGCTGTAGTTGTTCTGGAGCGAGATCGCCCGGTTCAGGCCCAGTTGTTCGGAAAGCCGCGCGCTTTCGGCGATCATCTCGGCGTCGTAGTTCGACCAGCCGAAGTAGCGGACCTTGCCCGCCTGGACCAGTTCGTCGAGCGCCCGCAGGGTCTCTTCGGCCGGGGTGTCGCGGTCGGGGCCGTGGATCTGGTACAGGTCGATATAGTCGGTCTGGAGCCGGCGCAGGCTGTCGTGGCAGGCGTCGATCACGTGCTTGCGGCCCGCCCCCTCGCCGTTGGGCCCGGGCCACATCCGCCAGCGGCACTTGGTCGCGATCACCAGGGTGCGCCGGTCCTTGTTTTGCATCCAGCGTCCCATGACCTCTTCGGCCTTGCCGCCGGCGTAGACGTCGGCCGTGTCGAAGAAGTCTATCCCTTCCTCGACCGCCGTGTCCAGGATGGCGAAGGTCTGCTCGTCCTCGATCTTGTCGCCGAAGTTGATCCACGCGCCGAGGCAGATCTCGGACACCTTGAGGCCGGAGCGGCCCAGTCGTCGATAGTTCATGGTTCTCCCGCGGGCTGCGGATCGTCCCGCGAATAGCGCACGTAGGCGAAGTGGCCGCCGTCCGGCGACCAGGAGTTGACGTTGATCGTGCCCTGCCCCCCGAACAGCGAGACAAGCTCACGGATCGGACTGCGCGGCAGGACGTCATCGCCGGGCAGCGGGAGGCGTCGCAGCACGACGTCCTGGTTCGGGGGGTGCCCCCGCGTGCCGGCGGGGAACGACACGAAGACCAGCCATCTGCCGTCGGGCGACGGGTGCGGGAACCAGTCCTCCAGGGCGTCGTCGGTGATCTGTTCCGCCCGCGCGTCGTCCGGCCCCGCTCCGTCGGCGGGGATGCGCCAGATGCACCAACTGCCCGTCCGATCCGAGTTGAAGTAGATCCACTTCCCGTCCGGCGAATAGTCCGGGCCGTCGTCGTAGCCCCGGCCGGAGGTCAGCCGCACTTCCTCGCCCCCGTTCACATCGATGGCAAACAGGTTGAAGACGCCATCGCGCTGCGCGCAGTAGGCGAGCGTCCGGCCGTCGGGGGACCAGCCGTGGAAGTAGCTCGGGGTCTTCTGCGCGATGCGGGACGGCTCACCGCCGGCGGCGGGGAGGGTGTAGATGTGCCCGGCGGAGATGGCGCAGGTCGCCCCGTCGGGCGAGATGCCGTGGTCGTTGTTGATGCCCGACACCGTGCCGGTATCGACGGGCTGAGGCTCGCTTGGCCCGTCCAGCGGCAGGCGCCACAGCCGCCCCCGACTGTTCAGCAGCAGGTACTTACCGTCGGGCGACCAGTTCGGCGCTTCAAAGTGCTCGAAGGTCGAGAAAACGACGCGTTCGTACTGCCCTTCGACATCGGTGACGCAGATATGGCTTTGCACGGTGGTCCGATCCGTTAAGGAGATGGTCAAAGGATGATACCCGGCGCTTTCCGGTTTTGTCAGACCCGGTCCAGCGCCCGGTGCGGTTCCGGGGGCAGTTCGACGCGGATCGCGTCCCCGGGACGCACCTCGCCACCGGTCACGACGATGCCCATGACGCCCGCCTTGCGGACGAGGTTCCCCTGCGCGTCGCGCCCCAGCACCGCCGCCATCAGACCCGGTTGAAGCCCGTCCAGTTGGGCGCAGGGGTTGCGCAGGCCGGTGACCTCGACCACGGCCGTATCGCCGAGGTGCAGCCGGGCGCCGGCAGGCAATCCCAGCAGATCGACACCGCGGGTGGCGACGTTCTCGCCCATCTGCCCGGCTGATACGGCGAATCCGGCGGCCCGCAGCTCGTCGTGCAGTTCCGCGTGGATCAGATGGACCTGGCGCAGGTTGGGTTGCGTCGGGTCCTGCGTCACCCGGGAGCGGTGTTTGACGGTCCGGCCACAATGGGCGTCGTTCTCAACGCCGAGCCCCGCCAGGAGCCGGATGCTTTCCCGGTTTTGCTTACTGAAGGTGTGCGTCGTGCTGCGGCTCACCGCCGCTACTACCCCGTCCATCGGTGGTCGGCGCTCCCCGGAGTGGCTAGATGCCCGTTGGCGGCAGCGAATAGGTGACCTTTTTCCCGGAGACGGTGACATACGCTCTGTCACACAACTCTTGAAGCATGGCCTCCGCTCCGTTCCCGTTCTCGCCCGAATGTGTGAGACAACTCTTTATCGTACTCAGGAGCGTGCCGACCGTCGCCGGCTTCGCGACACCGCGCTTCCGCAGGTCGGCA
>CADCTO010000653.1 GCA_902805585.1 uncultured Armatimonadota bacterium
GCGCGGCGAAAAGCCGGCGGCGTCGGCGGTTTTGGTGCCGCCCAGCACGGACGGCATGATCATCTCGCGCGTGTTGATGAGGAACGACCCCTCGAAGCGGTACTGCGTGTAGAGCGGCGGGATCGCCATGCCGCCGGTGCCCCGGACGGGCGCGATGATGTCGACCGAGCCGTACGCGGTCTGCACGAACAGCATCCCGGCCTGGCACACCATCCAGGCGATGACCACCAGCGCGAGGGTCATCATCAGCAGCGAGAGGGAGATCAGGGCGGGCGACATGCCGGCCAGGAACAGCCACAGCCCGACACCGGCGTAGGAGGCGATCAGTCCCGCGAGCGTCGCCCGGCAGGAGAGCATCTCCCGGCGGTCGTCGATCACGCGGCCGCCGCGCGCGCCGCCGGTCGCGGTCTCCCAGACGTCGCGCAGGTGGCGGCGGCCCGTCCAGAGCACCCACACGAGCAGCCCGACCGCGCCGCCGAACGACTGGAGCGCGTGGAACTGCTTGTACCCGAACCCGCCGAGCACCCCGGGCATCTGCCAGTTGTACATGGCGCACAGGAGGATCTGGAACTTGTAGAACAGGAAGAAGAACCAGAACGAGAAGGCGACCTCCCGGGCCAGCAGATAGGTCAGGCCGACCATCAGGGGGTAGAGGGCGACGGGGAACCAGTCCAGCAGGTTCCACGGCGGCGACGGCAAAATGTCCAGCAGGTTCCAGGAGAGCGGGATGTCGGGCACCGAGGGATACAGGAGGTGCAGCCCCTTGAGGCTGTGCACGGCGGTGGTCAGCAAGACCGCCAGCCAGAGCAGCGGGCTGCGCATCCGGCGGTTCAGCAGGTGGCCGCCGTCGGGCGCTTCGGAGAGCAGGAGCGGCACGGCCACGAGCGGGAAGGCGAACTTCTCGTTCTCGACCCACTGGCGGCGCAGCAGGCTGGCGACGCAGAACGAGGCGACCACGAACAGGACCGCCAGGATGCCCCAATAAAACAGCGGTGTCGCCCACGCCTCCCACGGGATGCGCTCCTCGCCCCGCGGGTAGCCCATGAAGAACGCGTCGGCGGCCTCTTTGTCCGTGATCTTGAGCCACTCCGGCGTCTCGCCCCAGATCTTGTACTCCCAGGCGTTCGCGTTGTTCGAATAGTGGTGCGGGGCGACGATGTGGGGGATGAAGTAGCGCATCATCCCCGACGTGGGCAGCCCGGAGGCGACCAGCATCATCGTCCAGATCGTCAGCAGCTCCCCCTGCGAAAAGGCGGCGCCGGGCCGGAACTTCCACAGCGCGACGTTGACCACGCCCACGAGCGCGATCAGCACGAACAGCGCGCCGATGGGGAACTGGTTGCCGGCGATGAAGGTAGCGCCGATCGCGAAGTCGTTGTAGGGTGTGAAGGCGCAGAAGAACGCCGCGCACACCAGCCCGATGAACACGGCACGGGCCGACACGGCGCGGCGGCGAACGGGGCGCGCTTCGGCGGCCGTTTCAGCGGCCACGCGGCACGGCCCCACGTTCCTGCTTCATGTCACGAGGTTGGACAACGACCCGCCCGTCTCCTCCCCCACGCCACCGCCGGTCGCCGTCACGAGCGGGTACAATCGAGGTGAACGTTTGACGACGAGCAGGTCATCGTCGCCGTCCCCATCGGCGGGCGGTACCGCCCGCAACGGTGGTGGAGATCCCTGACGGCTGCTTGCACCGGACGCGAATGCCGCCGGTTCCCGGTTCACGAAACGCTCGCCTGTCGTGCCGCGGAGGGGAGTTATTTCGGTGACTGTACGCTCCAGACCTGCGGCCTGCGCGGGAATACTGCTCGCCGTCACATGCCTCTTCGTGGCGCGGGGCGGTGTTTCCGGTGACTCGGAAGGGGAAGGACCGCCCTCCCGGGCGGTCTACGACAAAGACCCGGGCCACCTCTGGAACCGGGTCCACGCCACCCTTCTCGTCCGCACCGGGCCCGACGGCAACGCGTATGGTCACGACCGCCTGGAACCCCTCCTGTGGGAGGACTCCGAGTACCTGCTGAAAGGAGAGCAGGCGCATCGGGCCGTCGCCGTGCTGGAGGAGTTCCTCCGGGAGAAGGGCGAAACCCGCTCCGAGGACCCCGTGAAGCGAGCAGTCCTCCAGCGCGACCTCTGGCTCGTCGCCAACTGGCTGGCCGGGAAGTCCGACGCGGACGCGAAGCGGCTGCTTGCACTCATCGCCGAGGTCATCCGTCGGCTCGCCCTGACTTCGGATCGGATGACCAGACTGCCGGACAACTACGCGACGGCCGTCGCCTCGAAACGGTTCGCCGCCAAGTTCGACCCGGAAAAACCGGAGCACGCCTACCTGCCGCCGAACCTTTTCCAGCCCGGCGGCCCCTGGATTTGCGTCGGCCGAACGGACGGGCCGACGGCCCCGACGCATCTCGCACTCGTTCCCCACACGTCTAACGCCGACAACCGGTTCACGAACTCGACGTTTCTGGTGTTCATGAAGCTGCCGGCGGGCCGTAAGGCCGGCCTCGCGTTTTTGGGACGACTGACGCGACAGAAGAAGCCGCTGATCGTCCGGGAATACGACCAGGACAGCGGCTCGTTCGGGCCGGAGTTGCTGAACCCCGACGCGCCGCAGCTGCCCCCGGGGACCGAACTGGCCTTGGTCCGGCGGGCGATGCTAATCGACGCCAGTGGCCGGGTCACGGCAAGTCCTCTCACGGAAAGCGTACAACTACGCGTGCTGCGGAAGGCCCCTGGCCCCATCCCCAGACTACTGTCCGATGTGACGATGCCTGTAAATTCACCTGACCTGGTAAAACTGATGCCCGCCTTTGAGTTTCAATTTCGGCGGGCGGACCTGTTCGGCCGGCAGGGCGCCGGACTGCGGGATGTGTCCGCGGAACGCGACTTCATCACCGGGTTCGGCCCCCAGCGCCCCCGCGACGCGTTTCAGGAAGACAGAAGCCCGGCGGCCACGACGCGGCCGTTCCCCGAACGTGCACAGCACGAGCGCATTCGGCAGGCGTGCTACGCCTGTCACAACTCCGCCACGGTCTACCGGACGATGAACTTCCAGCGGGATTGGTCGCCTTCCGAAGTGCTGGATGACAAATCACCCCCGATGTACCCGGTGGCCGCGATGGGGGTGAAAGCCGTCGAGGAGGCGGCTGTCAAGTGGAGGGAAACGCAGCCCGACTGGCAGGCGCTGCGGAAACTGTTGCAGTAGTCGTGGGGCCTCGCGTCAAGTAGACTCCAAACGAACCGCTACACCTGCCCCGTCCCGCACCTACACTACTCGGGATCCGGGGCGTACGGAGCGGGTCGGTGAGCCCTCGGCCCTTCGTTCCTGCTTCATGCCGCGAAATTGGACAAAAACCGCCCCGTCTCCTCCCCCGGGCCTTCCGGAAGCAGAGCGTCCCGCCGACCCTCGCAGCCGGGGACGGCCCCTAATCCCCTGCGCCCACGCCCGGTCCCG
>CADCTO010000654.1 GCA_902805585.1 uncultured Armatimonadota bacterium
CGACGTACTGAAGGAAGCTGGTCTGGAACTCCTGAACCCGGTTCACGGGGACGTCGTCCAGGAATCCCTGGGTGCCGGCGTAGATCACCATGACCTCCTGCTCGACCGGCATCGGCTTAAACTGCGGCTGCTTGAGCAGCTCGACCAAGCGGGCCCCGCGGTCGAGCTGCCGCTGGGTCGCCTTGTCCAGTTCCGTGCCGAGCTGGGCGAACGCCTCGAGCTCGCGGTAGGCGGCCAGGTCGAGCTTCAGCGACCCGGCGATCTTCTTCATCATCTTCGTCTGGGCGTTACCGCCGACGCGGCTGACGCTGATGCCGACGTTCACGGCCGGGCGGACGCCGGCGAAGAACAGGTCCGGCTCCAGGTAGATCTGCCCGTCCGTGATGCTGATGACGTTGGTCGGGATGTACGCCGACACCTCGCCTTCCTGCGTCTCGATGATCGGCAGGGCGGTCAGGGAGCCGCCGCCGTTCTCTTTGCTGAGCTTGACGGCCCGCTCGAGCAGGCGGCTGTGCAAGTAGAAGACGTCGCCGGGGTAGGCCTCGCGGCCGGGCGGGCGGCGGAGCAGCAGCGAGAGCTGGCGGTAGGACGCGGCCTGCTTGGTCAGGTCGTCGTACACGCAGAGCGTCGCGTCGCCCTTCCACATGAAGTACTCGGCCATCGCGGTGCCGGCGTACGGGGCGATGTACTGCAGCGGGGCCGGGTCGCTCGCGCCGGCCGTGATCACCGTCGTGTACTCCATGGCCCCGTTGGCCCGGAGCGTCTCGACGATCGCGGCGACGGTCGACTCCTTCTGGCCGATCGCCACGTAGAAGCACTTCACGCCCTTGCCCTTCTGGTTGATGATCGTGTCCAGGGCGATGGCGGTCTTGCCGGTCTTGCGGTCGCCGATGATCAGCTCCCGCTGGCCGCGGCCGATCGGGATCATCGAGTCGATCGCCTTGATGCCGGTCTGGAGCGGCTCGGTGACCGGCTGGCGGGCGGCGATGCCCGGGGCGACGATGTCCATCTTCCGCGTCTCCGG
>CADCTO010000655.1 GCA_902805585.1 uncultured Armatimonadota bacterium
CACCGGCTGCGCGTAGTACTCCGGGTCCGCATACTGCGAGCCGCCCCAGCCGCTCGCGCCCACGTCGTAGAGCGTGGCGTCCAGGTACTGGAGCGTCTTGGCGGCGGCGCTCTTCCATCGCTCGTCGCCCAGCACCTGGTACGCGTGCGTGAACATGCGCGCCAGCAATGCGTTGTCCCGAAGCAGCTTCTCGTGGTGCGGCTCGCGCCAGTCCGGCGTCTGCGTGTACCGGAAGAACCCCCCGGCGTCCTTGTCGTGCAGCCCGCCGTCCACCAGCGCGGTGAGCGTCTTGTCCAGGACGATCTTCAGGTCGGCGTCGGGCGCCCCGGCTTGTAAGGAGCGGGCGTAGTACAGGAGGCACAGCTCCAGGGCGTCCGGGTGACCGAACTTCTGCTCCTTGCCGAACCCCCCGAAAGCGAAGTCGAAGTTGTGCTTGATCCCGACCTGGGCGACGCGGCCGATCTCGGGCGTGACGGGCAGGGACGTGTCGAGCGGCGGCGGCGTCGCCTGCTGCTTGAGCTGCTCCCGCTGCTGCGTGAGCTGCGCGTCGAGGTTCGCCTTGTCGTTGTGGAACGCGTTCAGGATCTGCGGCATGACCTGCGCCATTCCGTCGAGCGCGATGAACGTCCCGCCCCAGATGCCGTCACCGTCCGGGGTCAGCACGAGCGTGGACGGCAGGCCGCCCTGGGCGTAGCGCGTGTTGATATCGGGGCGCTTGTCGGCATCCACCCGGACCGGGACGAAGTGGTCGGAGATGTACTGGGCGATCGCCTCGTTGCCGTAGACCTGCTCGTCCATCGTGCGGCAGAAGTGGCACCAGTCGGCGGTGATCGAAAGGAGCACGGGGCGGTTCTCGATGCGCGCCTCGGTAAAGGCCTCGTCGCCCCAGGGGCGCCACACAATATCGCTCATGAATCGGTCGCTTCCGTTCGCGGTCGGGGTGTTGTAGTCGTGGGGGAGGAAAGGGTGACCGCACCTTCAGTATACAACGGGGGCAGACCCGGGGCAAGGGGCGTCCGCCG
>CADCTO010000656.1:0-8471 GCA_902805585.1 uncultured Armatimonadota bacterium
TCCAGCAGCGGACCGAGGCAGGCGTCCTGACGTTCGCCGCGTACGAGCGGCTGGGGGGCATGGAAGGCGCGCTCGCCCGCCGCGCCGAGGAGGTTTTCGCCGCCCTCCCGCCCGCCGTACAGGGGGCGTTGCCGTACGTGCTGCGCGGCCTGGTGACGACCAACCAGAAGAACGACGACGTGGCCGTGGCGCGCCGCGTGCCGCTGGCGGGCCTCGCCAGCACCCCGGAGCGAGACGCCTTGTTGCGGGCCTTTATCGACGCGCGGCTCCTGGTGACGGACCGGGCCGACGACGGGCAGCCGGTCGTGCGCGTGGCCCACGATGCGCTGTTGCTCCACTGGCCGCGCGTCCACCACTGGCTGGACGAGGACCGGGAGTTCCTGCGCACGCGCCAGCGCGTGCTGACGGCCGCCGACCGCTGGCGGGAGGAGGACCAGCGCCCGGAGTTCCTGCTGCCGGAGGGCAAGCCGCTGGCCTCCGCCGAGGACATGCTGCAGCGCCGGCGCGGCGACCTGGACCGGCAGGCGGTCCAGTTCATCGAGGCGTCCCGGCGTGCGGTCAGCGGGGCGCGGCAGCGGCGGCGCATCGTCATCTCCGGGGTCGTGAGCGCGTTCTTCGTCCTAGCCGCGGGATTCGGCATGTTCAGCTACGCGCAGTGGCAGGCGGCGGATCTTGGAAAAAAAACCGCCCTCACGGCGGTCCAGCGCTTAACTTATGACATCCCCGCGCGTCTAATCGATTTGCCGGGCAGCCGTCCGGTGCTGCGGCAGATCTTCGAGGAGAACATCGCGCTCCTGGACCGCATCGGCGATGCCCGGGCGAAATCCGAGCAGCGGACGAACCTGCGGTACATGGGCGACATCTGGCTCCTGCTGGGCGATACCCCCAAGGCGGGGGAGGCCTACGGGCGCAGCCTGGCGCTGGCGCAGGACATCGCCCGGGACAAGCAGAATGCGAACGCCCAGTGGGAACTGGCCGTCGCCCATACCAAGATCGGCGACGTCCGCTTGCAGGCCGGCGACCCGCAGGGCGCCCTGGCGGAGTACGGGAAAAGCCTCGGCATCCTGAACGACGTGGCGCTCCGCCTGAAGAACGTCCGGGTGCAGCGCGACCTGGGGGCCACGTACCAGAAGATCGGGGATTCCCGCCTCGCGCTGAACGACGCGCCGGGGGCGCTCGAAGCGTACCGGAAAGACCTGGAAGTCGCCCGGCGTCTCGCGGGTCAGGGCGCCGACGCCGGGGCGCGGCGCGACCTGTCGGTCAGCCACGGCAAGATCGGCGACGTGCGCCGGGCGATGAGCGACCTGCCGGGCGCGCTGGAGGCGTACCGGCAGAGTCAGGCGATCCTGCTGGAGTTGGTGCGGGACCGGCGCAACGTCGTGGCGCAGCGTGACCTGTCGGCCTGTTACCTGAACATCGGCGACATACGACTGGAACAGGGCGACAACGCGGGCGCGCGGTCCGCCTACGATACGAGTCTGGCGCTCTGCCGCCGGCTCGCCCGGGACCGCACCAACGCCCGGGCGCAGCGCGACCTGCTGGTCAGCTACACCAAGGCCGGCGACGTGCGCCTGGCCTCGGGCGACGCGCGCGGGGCGATCGCGGCGTACGCGGAAAGCCTGGCCCTGGCGCGCGAGCTGGCGGGCGAGGCCGAAGATTCCGGCGCGTGGCAGGATCTGAAGTTCGTGTTCGAGCGGCTGCGCGACGCGCGCCTGCAGGCCGGGGATCAGCGGGCGGCCCTCCAGGCCCACGAACAGAGCCTGACGGTCGCCCTGCGGATCGCCGGGAACGACGCGAGCGCTCCGGCGCGGCGGGAGCGGGCGGGCCTTTACCGTGATATCGGGACGACGCGACGGGAACTGGGCGACCTGCCCGGCGCCCTGGCGGCGTACGAAAAGAGCCTGGAGTTATACTACGAACTCGGTCGGGACAAGAAGAACGCCCAGGCCCAGCGCGATCTGGCGGAAGCATTCGCCCAGGTCGCGGACCTGCGGCGCGAGATAGGTGGGAAAGTCGATACGTGAGGACAGAGCATTGATATCAAGGAAGCAACAGATGACGCGTTGGTTTTTGGTCGGCGTGGTGGGGGCTGTTGTGGCGCCGGTCGCCGCGGCGGCGCCCGTGGGGATGGCGGTCCAGCTTTCCGGGAAGCCCGAAGTGCGGGCGGCGACCGGGGGCGCCTGGAAGCCGCTGCGTCTGCTCCAGCGGCTGGAGCCCGGCGACACCCTGCGCTGCCCCGCCGGCTCCGAGGCGGTCGTGGTCCTTTTCGACAACGGGAAGCGGTTCAAGGTCGGCGGCGGCGGCCAGGGCGTGGTGGAGGCCGCCAACGTCCGGGGCGCCGCGGCGCTCGCCGGGCTGCGCGGTCCGTCGATCCGCGTCGCCAAGGCGCTGTCCGGGGCGAGCAGCAACGCGTTCCTGGCCCGGCCGGCGCAGTCGCACCAGCGGCTGACGAAAAAGTCGACGGGCTGGCTGCGCGAAGGCGAGCGGCGTTTCGTCTGGGACTCCACCCCGGGCGCGGCGGCCTACTCCTTCACGCTCTTCGACCAGTACGACAACGTGGTGTGGAGCGCGCGCACCGGCACGCCGGACGCCGAATACCCCGCCGATCTGGCGGCGCCCGGACTGCGGCGGCCGTATGTGTGGCGGCTCGTGCCGTTCGGCGGCAGCGGCAAGCCGTTGCAGGGGGCGCGGTGGGGCGTCATCACGTTCCTGTCCGAATCGGACGTGCACGCCCTGGAGGCCGAGGAGAAGGAGCTGCGGGCGCAGGCCGACGCGAGCGGGACGGATATCACGCCGCTCGTGCTGCTCGCGGAGCTGTACCGCGGCTACGGCGTGCTGGAGCGGACGCTGGAGACGCTGGAAGACCCGCGCCTCGCGGACCAGCCGGGCATCGAGGAGGCGCGGCAGGCCGCCTACCGCCAGATCAGCCCCTACGCCGTGGCGCTGGCGCGCCCGGCGGCGGAGGGCGAAAACCCGGGGGGCTAAGCCGCCGGGCCGATAAAGGCCGTGCAGTGAACTGCCGGCTTGAGAAGACACAATCGCCCGCAAGCGGGCACCCGGCCTCCGCGGACTACAGATTTTAGAGCCTGCGCAGGCAGGCTTTGCTTCTCCCGAAGCCCGCGGATTCACCCGCCGGGCTTCTGATCGCCCGCAGACCGATCTGCGGGACACACGAGGTGTGAACATCATGCGAATCCATCGGACTCTTCTGGCAGCGGTCACACTCTTGCTCTGCATGGCGGGCTCCGCGCACGCCGCGAGCACGTGGGCACTTCTGGTCGGCGTCAGCAAGTACCAGAACCCGCAGATCTCGTCGCTCCGGTTCCCCGCGGCGGACGCGGCCGGCATCCGGGACGCGCTGGTCGACCCGAAGCTGGGCGCCGTGCCGGCGAGCAACGTGCGGCTGCTCGCCGACGAGGCGGCGACCGGGAGCGCGATACTGGGCGCGGTGGACACGTTCCTCAAGCCCAACGTCAAGCCCGGCGACCAGGTGATCGTCTTCCTGGCCGGGCACGGCGTCGTCAAGGGCGTCGGCACGGAGGGCAAGAGCTTTCTGCTGCCGACCGACGTCAAGGGTCTGACGACCGCGTCGCTGGAGGCGTCGGCGGTCGACCTGAAGGCGCTGTCGGCGAAGCTGGGCGCGCTGCCCGCGTCGCAGTTCGTGCTGTTCGTGGACGCCTGCCGCGAGGACCCGACCCCGGGCCGGGGCGTCAAGGGCAACCTGCTGAGCGACATCACCAGCCGCAGCGTCCAGATCGTGCCGCAGGACCCGGCACGCCCCGCCTCGTCGGTCACGTTCTTCGCCTGCGGCGTCGGACAGCGGGCGTTCGAGGACCCCACCCTGAAGCACGGCGTGTTCACGTACTGGATCCTGAACGGCATCCAGGAGGGGGCCGTGCCGCAGCGCCCGGACGGGGCGGTGGACATGGGACGTCTTTCGAGCTACGTGACGGACAAGGTGACGGCGTGGGCGAAGAAGACGTCCGCGGCCGGCGACTTCGAGGTGGAGCAGACGCCGCAGATGGTGCCCGGCGAGGGTCTGAACGGCCCCGTCGTCCTGATGCGCGTCAAGCGGACCCTGCCCGAACAACCCTTCCCCGCCGGCAAGCCCGCCCTGACGGTCGAGACCTACCCCGAAGGGGCGCAGGTGACGCTGAACGGCGCGGCGCTGGGCGCGGGCCCGGTGAGCACGTCACTCCCCAAAGGGGGCGCGTACACCGTCAAAGTCCAGGCGCCCGGCTACGCGCCGCTGGAGCGGTCCGTCACCGTCCTCGACGGCTACGGGCAGCAGCTCGTCGTCCGCCTGGAGCCCGTGGGGGGCGGCGCCGCGGGCGACGCGTACAGGCGGGCGCAGGAAGCCGAGGCGCGCCAGCAGTGGGAAGTCGCCGAAGCGAGCTACGCGGCGGCCATCACGGCGGACCCGAAGTTCGTGCCGGCCTATGACGGGCTGGCCGACCTCCAGATACGCAAAGGGCGGCCCCGCAACGGGATCCGTACGCTGATCAACCTGGTCGCCCAGGCCCCGAGCGCCCACGCCTACGGTCGCCTGGCCACCGCCTACGCGCTGTTCGCGCAGCAGGGCCCCGGCAAGGACGACAACGTCGCCGACAAGAAGGGCAGCGGCGGCTTCTCGGTCCCGGACAAGCAGGACGACGCGAAGAAGCTCGCCCGCAAGGCGGCGGACGAGGCGGTCAAGGCCGACGCGAATTCGGCCGAAGCACAGCGCGCGCTGGGCTTCGCCCTGGTGGCGACCGACGACAAGGGCAAGAACAAGCGCGACGCACTGGCCGCCTTCGCCAAAGCGGTGGCCCTGGACGCCAAAGACGCGGCCAACCACTACGGGCTGGGTTTCGGCATCCGCGCCTTCGCCGCGCAGATCAAAGAAGAGCCGGCGCGTAACGCCGAGTTGGAGCGGGCGGTCACCTCCCTCAAGCAGTCGCTCGACCTGCGCCCCGACTACTACGACGCCCACCGGGAACTGGCCTACTGCTATCACCTGATGGGCCAGAACCAGCCGGCGCGGCGCCAGTACGAGATGGCGAACGCGCACCGCGGGGCGGCCACGAACGACACCGAAGTGGCCGGCGTCAACTGTGCGCTGTCGACGCTGCACAAGCAGGAAGCGCAGAGCGCCAGCGGCGAACGGAAGCAGGAACACGAGGCGGCGTCCGGCGGCTATCTCGAAGACGCGCGCGAGATCACGCCGAACCTGGAGCAGGCCCTGCGCATGCTCAGCTACGTCGGGCTCAGCGCGCGCATGACCGACTATCTGCCGGCGGAACTGCGCCGCTTCCTGAACTTCAGCGTGGAGCAGGAGATCCGCAACCGCATCCGGCTCCCCGGCGGCATCCGGCTCCCCCGATGAACGCCGCGAAGGTTGCGAATCGGCTTTTCCCGGCGGTGGCTCTGGGCCTGCTGGCCGCGGCGGCATTCGCCAAGGCGGCCTACATCCCCTTGAAGGAGAAGGTGACCGCCGCGGAACGGATCGCGCGGGTGCAGGTCGTATCGACCCGCGCCAACGAGCAGGGGCGGCCGTACCGGAGCGTGGCGACGGTCCGCGTTCTCCAGCCGATAAAGGGTTCGGGGGGACGGCGCGCGTTCGAGATCGAGTTCGACAACGGTCTGGGCTGCCCGAACGTCCTCTATTCCCCGGGCGAAGACTGTCTGGTGTTCGTGACGCGCACAGAAAACGGGCGGTACCAGACGTTCAACACCTACTTCGGGAAGTACCTGTTAAGGGATGGGACCGTGCCCGGCTGGACGGAGGCGCAGCACCCGGGGCGGCCCACACCATGGACGGACGTGGTGGCCCAGATCCGCAAGCATTTCTGACACTCCATGGGGTCGGTGGGAGCACTGCACATTTCCGCCGGCCCCGATTCGTTTGCCTTCTTGACATCGACGCGCACAGCCTTGGGTTCGCGCCGTCGGCGCCGCGGGGCGTTTAACGAGTGCACACCGTAGGGCTATACAAAGATAGCGCCGGTCTCGCACGAGGCAGGCTCGGCCGCAGGCGAGATAACCTCATGACAGACATTCGCAACTTGCTGAGCCGCATCGCGGCGGACGAGGCGGCGTTCCAGGAGACGCAGTTCCTGGCCCCGTGCGTGCGCGGCGGTCAGGTGCGCGCGAAGGTCGCCGGGTTCGTGCAGACGTTCGCGCCCCGGCCGGCGGATTTCGAGGGATGGGGCGTCTTTCAACCGGCCGGCGACCGGGCGGCCCGCGTGGTCGAGGAGGCGGGCCTGCCGCTCGTTTCCGAGTACCTGCGACTGTTCGACCCGCTGCGGCTGCACCTGGTCCGGCAACTCCGCGGACAGACGTGGCTGGCGTACCCGTCGAACGAGTCGGACATGCGCCAGCGCTGGGGCGCGGCGCGGCCGGTCCCCGTGCATCTGGTGACGGAGGGCGATCCGTTCCAGCCGATCGTCGCACGGGCAGGCGGGGAGGCGTGGTGGTTCGAGGAGACCGACCGGCGCGCCGACCCGGTGCTCGCCGATGGCCTGCGCGAAGCGCTGCGCACCCTCACGGACCCCGATGCGGTGCGCCTGAAGGGCTTGACGCCGGAGATGCGCACCGCTTACGACCTGGTCGCGCAGCAGGACGAGGCGTTCGTCCGGCAGCGGCGGGAGCGGGCGGAGCGCCAGTGGCGGGAAGACCAGCGGCGGCACGGAGGCGCGGCGGCGCGGCCGCAACCGGACCGGCGCGGGGGGGAACCGGCCGGCGGCCAGGACGAACAGCGGCTGCGCGGGGCGCTGCGCACGGGCGGCGGCGAGCTGCACGCCTTCGCCGACCGGGGCGACTACTGGCTGGTCGAATGGCGGACGCGCGACGGCGAGCAGCACACGTCGGCCATCTCCAAGGGCGACCTGACGGTGGTGAGTTCGGGCATCTGCCTGAGCGGGCGCGACCACGACTTCGACCTGCAGTCGCTGGTCGGCGTGATCGAAGGCCGGGAGTGGTAACGGCCGGGCGGCGGCCGGCAGCGCACCAAAGGAGATCCGTTTGACCGCCTTCTACCACGAGCAGCTGCACCGCACGAACGCGGTCATGCAGCGGCTGCGCGAGTTCCCCGTGACGGTCTGCGGCGCGGGGGCGCTCGGCGCGAACATCACGGAGAACCTGGCGCGCCAGGGGTTCGCGCGGCTGAAGGTGATCGACCGCGACCGCGTGGAGGAGCGCAACCTGTCCACACAGCCGTACTACCGCGGGGACATCGGCGCGTTCAAGGCGAAGCTGCTCGCCAACAGCCTGTACCGCGCGCTGGGCGTGGCCGTCGACGGACGCAGCGAGGAGCTGACGCCCGCGAACGCCGCCAAGCTCCTCCAGGACAGTGCGCTGGTGATCGACACGTTCGACAACAGCGTCGGGCGGCAGGCGGTCAAAGACGCCTGTGACGCGGCGGGGCTGCCCTGCCTCCACGCGGGGCTGGCGAGCGGCTATGCGGAGATCATCTGGAACGAGGCGTACCGGGTGCCATCCGCCGCGCAGGACGACGTGTGCGACTACCCGCTCGCCCGCAACCTCGTGCTGCTCGCCGTCGCCGTAGCCTGCGAGGTGGCGGTGGGGTTTGTCGCGGACGGCGAGCGGCGCGGCTACACGCTTACGCTGGCGGACCTGGCGGTTCGCCCGTACGAGGAACCGGTCCGGCTTTAGACAGCACGGTGGCGTCACCGGGATCTTCCGGCGGGAGTCACGGAACAGAATGGTGACGTGGGTTTGACCACGCGCAACAGGGGTATAATGTCCTTGTCCGCGGCCTGACTGCGGGAGCTTACACACCTGACCGACTTAAAATCGGTCCTTGTAAAAGCACAAGGAACAGCTCCCCGAACTTCCGCGGACATTTTTGTGCCACCCCGTTTGCGTCTATCACCGCCCCGGCTCACGACACATTCTCCTCTGCATTACATCGCCTAGCGCAATGCGGAGCGGCGTTTGCGGCAGCGCCATCCTTGCTCCGTCCGCATAGCCGGCCGAGTCCCGACCGCCTCGTACCCGTGCCATGGCGGTTGCTTGGTGCTCACCAGCAGGTACGTGCGCGCAGCGTCGCAGACGCACTAGGACCCGCCGAGGCCGCTGTGTAGACGGGAAGATGAAACAACAAAAGGGTGGGCGCGATGCGCCCACCCTTTTTCCGACGTACGAGAGAATCGTCTGAAGTTAAGGGCACCCACTGGTCGTGCACGGTTGAGAGACCGGTCGGTTGTAGTCGACCCCGCCCGTGAGTACCCGACGGTTCAAGTTTTGCCATTTCATCGAGTTCCAGGAGGCAGCCTTGACGTGGCCGTCGCCGAACAGGAAGTCCGTCTTCTCGGTGTGGTACTGGGTCCGGTTGTCTTTGTTTTGGGCAGAACGCCAGTCACGTACGCGCCAGCCGCAGCCCGTGTTAAACTCGTAGCCGCAGTCGCACCACGACCATTCGGAATCCCACATCACGAGCAGGGCCGAGTCTTCGGGAATGTCTCCCAAGC
>CADCTO010000656.1:8481-14240 GCA_902805585.1 uncultured Armatimonadota bacterium
CCCACAGTCACACCACGGGTTCTTGCTGTCCCACATCACGAGTAGCTGGGAATCTTCCTGGATGTCGCCCAGGGAGGTGGTGTTCAGGCTGGCGTAATTGTACCCGTAGCCGATCCGCTGGTTGTTGTTGCGTGGGTCCTGCCAGTCACCGGCCTTGTTCGACGGGCACTGGAAGATCTGCTGGTTCTTGGTGTAGGGGACGAGCGCGTTCGAGATCCAGCCCTCGTTGCCGCCGTTCGCCCAGCCCGTGTTCAGCAGCTTGCTGTTCTGGTTGCCGATACCGGTGGGATACGTCTCGTCGTAGTCCTGGATGTACTGCATAAAGCCGAGCCCGATCTGCTTGAGGTTGGACTGACAGGACGCCTGGCGGGCCTTTTCGCGGGCCTTGGCGAAGACGGGGAACAGGATGGCGGCGAGGATCGCGATGATGGCGATGACGACCAGCAGCTCGATCAGCGTGAAGCCGGTGCGCCTGACTTTCACAGTCATGGTTCTACTTCCTCCATTGAAGATGCCGCCTGCATAGAGCGGCTTAGTAGCGATTATACCACACTAGCTTATTCCGTCAAGGTGGTGGAGGGTGCAATCTTGCCGATTATTGCGCTGCCGAAGCATCCGGCACGCCGCTGCCCTCGCGCAACGTCAGGACTTGATCGGCCGGTACCATACGCAGGGTGTCCGTACGCCCGCTGGGCCAGCGGACCGTCACCCGATCCGCCTGTGTCGCCGTCCCGAGCCCGATGTGGACGCGTTTGTCCGAGGAGGACAGGTAGGAGCCGTCGGTGTGGCAGTGGCGCACCAGCTTCCGCCCCCCGGCTTCCACGGTCACCAGAGCGCCCAGCCCGTCGCGGTTGCTCGTGGTGGCGATCAGCCGCAGGCTCAGCCCGTGTCCGTCACCGCCGCTTTCGTTGTGCAGCAGGAGCGGCGTGCCTTCGCTGTCCACGGCCAGCGCGTCGACGCGCCCGTCGTTGTCGTAGTCGCCGGTCGCCAGGCCGCGGCCCACGATCGGGCGCCGCGCCTTCGGGTCCAGTCGGGCGCTTGCTTCCTCGAAGGAGGAGCCCCCGGTGTTTCTGAAGAGCTGGGTAGGCTGGCGGTAGGTGGCGCCCTGGTTAATATCGGCCACGTTGTCCAAAACGTGGCCGTTCGTTATCATCAGGTCGAGCCAGCCGTCGTTGTCGTAGTCCAGCCACCGGACGCCGAAGGCCACGTACGGCAGCGTGCTGTTCAGGCCCAGCCGCGGCGACATCTCGACGAAGGCCCCCCCGTCGTTGCGATACACGCACTTCGCCTCCTGCCGGAAGGTCATGACGGTCAGGTCGAAGAGGCCGTCGTTGTCGTAGTCCCCCCAATCGACCCCCATACCTGCGTGCGCGTTGCCGGACCGGTCGTACGCGGTCCCGGAGGCCGTGCCCGCGTTTTCGAACCGGCCGCCCCGGTTCCGGAACAGGTCCCCCGGCTGCCCGTCGTTGGCGACGGCCAGGCTCTGCCGACCCGACCCATCGTAATCGACGAACGCGACGCCAAGAGTCTTGCCCGCCGTTTTGTCCGCGCCCCAGGCGCGTGTCACGTCCCGGAAAAGGCCGCCGCCCTGGTTCCGATAGAGCACCCCGCGCTCCGGCTTGTAGGCGTCCGGCCCGCAGCCGGTCTCGATCCCGTTGCTCCGGCACAGTCGGGGCCGGGTGGACGGGCCGAACTGGACGTAGTTCCCGACGTACAGGTCGAGCCGGCCGTCACCGTCGATGTCGCCCCAGGCGCAGGAGGTCCCCCACGGCTGGGGCCGGATGCCCGCCCGGCGCGTCACGTCGCGGAACGCTTTCCCCGCTTCGTTCCGCAGCAGCGCGCCGCCGCGGTAGGCCGACAGATAAACGTCCACGAACCCGTCGTTGTCGTAGTCGCCGACGGCGCAGCCCAGGAAGTGGCCGGAGAGCGAGTCCATCCCGCCGGGCCCGGTCACGTCCTCGAAGCGCCCTTTCCCGTTCCCGCGGAACAGCGCCGGTTTCGGGCCGACCAGGAGGACGTCCAGAGCGCCGTCGTTGTCGTAGTCCAGAAAGGCGCAGCCGTTGCCGATGGTCTGCAGGATGTTCAGCGGGCGCTTGCCCGGGATCTCCCACCGGTACCGGATGCCGGCAGCCTCGGTCACGTCCGCGAAGACAGGCGCGGGGCCCGGACGCGCGGCGGGGGCAGGTTCGGCAGCCGGCCCGCGCCGGCAGCCGCAGAGCGGAAACGCCGCCGCGGCGATCAGGGCCGAAAGAAGCGAAATGACGGCAGGTCTTCGCATACGGTCTGTCTACCGGCCGTTCCCGTCGGGTCTTGCGTCCGCCGGCCTTGCTTCGAGGGCGGCCAGTTCCCGCCGTGCCGCCTGAAGACCGGGAGCATGGGCGAGGGCCTGGCGGTAGTGCGAAACGGCTTCCGCGGTCTCGCCGTGGGCTGCACAGAGGCGGGCCAGCTTCAGCCGCGCCTGCTGATCGTTCCCGGCCTCTTCGTTGGCGATGGTCATCAGGCGGAACTTCTCGTCGGCGTACGCTTTTAAGGTCTTGCGCCGCTCTGCTTCCCGCGCGGCGGCCTTCCGGTCGCCCAGGCCCTCGTAGGCGCGCGCCAGTTCGAAAGCCACATTCTGGTCGAGCGGGGTACGGCGTCTCGCGCGCAAGAGCGCGTCCCGCGCGTCCTTCCAGCGCCTCTGCCCGTTGTACGCCTGGCCCAGAAGCAGGAAGACGCGCGGGTCGTCGGGCTCCATTTCGGCTGCGCGAGCCAGCGTTTCGCCCGCGGCCTCGAACTCCGCCGGGCCTGCGGCGACCGTCAGCAGCGCCTCGCCGAGCGCGCGCCGGGCGGAGGGCTGATCCGGGGCGAGGCGGACGGCTTCGCGATACAGCGAAAGCGCCTCCTCCGACTTCGGTTCCGGGGACATGAAAAGGAGGATGCCGGCGAGACCGACGCGCGCCTGCCAGTCGCCGGCATCGAGCGCCACGGCGCGCCGCAGCGAAGACTCGGCGTCCGGCGTGTGTCTCTGCGCGAGCGCGGCCAGGCCCCGGATCCGCCAGCCCTCGGCGCTGCGCGGGTCGAGGCGGACGGCGGCGGAGGCGGCGTCGAAGGCGGCCTGTTGCCGCCCATCTCCGAGACAGAAACGCGCGAGTGCGAGGTGACCGGCGGCGCTGCCCGGGTTCTGGGAGGCGAACAGCGACAGGATGCGGAACGCTTCTTCGGGGGCGCTCGCCGTCGCGGCGGCGGCGAGCCAACCGGCTTCGTCCGAGGCGTCGAGGGCAGCGGCGCGCAGGAAGGCCTGATGCGCCGCCTCGCGGTCGCCCGCTTCCTGGAGGCGCAGGCCCAGGTAGTAGAACGGGCGCGGGTCACCCGGGTCTTGCTCGGTCCGGGTCCGAAGCACGTGCTCGGGCGCGCGCTTCAGCGCCTCTTCCGCGCGCCGCGGCGCCGTCCACAGGTAGGCCGCGACAGCCGTCAGCGCGGCGAGAAGCACCGCCGCGGCCGCCTGCGACCCGCGACGAGACCGGCCACCGCGCCGGAGCCCAGAAGACCGGATCATGATGTCTCATTTTACCACGCAAGCCGGGCGCGGGTCCGTCAGACTCCGGCGGCCACGGGTGCTGGTTTGGCGGCGGCATGCGGCACAATTCACGAAACAAAAAGGGCGGCCCGGTCGGGCCGCCCTTTCGAAAGCCCTCGCTTTACGTCTATTCCCACTTCCCCGCGGTGGACGGGTTGGCGGTCGGGTCGTCGCCCATGATGCCGTCGCCGTCGTAGTCCATGTTCTTCTTGGGCGGCGCGTTCTGGTCTCTCGGTTCGGTGACGTGGACCGTCTCGCGCACGAAGTGGAACCACTTCACGTGCCCGTCGGCGAAGGCGTACACGGCGCCATCGGTGTGGCGGTCCGCTTTGATGCGTCCTTGCCGGTCCCCGGTCCAGCCGTTCGTCGAAGTCTGCGGGTCCTCGTCCGGTTTACTGAGACGCCGCCCGTCATGCACGAAACCCGCCGTGCCGCCGGGGAGCAGGAACGCGAGCGCCTGGTTCGGCTGCGGGGTGGCGAAGCCGATGGCGTCGGCGAACACCGGGGTATTCGCCACGAGCTCGATCTGCGCCAACGACTTGCCCGCCCCGGACAGGGTGAAGTTGTAGGTGTACCCGTTTTCGCGCGCCGCGGGGTTGCTCGGACACGTCAGCACACCCTTGTTCTTCAGGTAGGGCTGGACCAGCTTGTTCCACACGAAGGCGCGCCCGCCGGAGCCGCCGTTGTCCGAGTACGGGATCGTCAGTTCGTCGTAGTCCTGGATGTACATCGCCCAGCCCGTGGTGAGCTGTTTCAGGTTGCTGGTGCACGACGACATGCGGGCTTTTTCGCGCGCTTTGGCGAAGACGGGGAACAGGATGGCGGCGAGGATCGCGATGATGGCGATGACGACGAGCAGTTCAATAAGGGTGAACGCGGAGCGTTTACCCGGCGTGGACGCACTTCTTCGGCGCTGCATTATCAAACCTCCTTGGTTCGACAGGAACGGCCGCCTGAGAAGCGGCTGTCAGTTTGATTGCTACGGTAACATGAGTATGCAGACTTTGTCAAGAATTTGGGCCCGCTTTCAGCCGACCGCGTAGCGGGCCAGGAGTGCGTCGATCAACCCACCGGACCACTGTTCGCGGTCCTCCTCGTCCAGGAACTCGAAGCGCAGTCCGGCCTTGTCCGCGCCTTTATCGCGCCACATCACGTCGGCGAGCGTCAGCACGGCGGAGATGCCGGGCGCTTTGAGCCGCGCGGGGACCGGGCCCTTCACCCAGGCGGGCAGGCGATGGACGCAGACGCCGCCGAGCCCCATGTCCACGATCTCGGTCGGCTGCCACTGGTCGCCGTCGTGGAGTTCCAGCGACACGCCCTCCGGCGTCGGCCAGCGCCGGAAGTCGCGCCGCCCGTCGCCGCCGGGCTCGCGGCGCGGCGGCAGGAACGGCTCTTCGGCGCGCAGGCGCTCCAGAAGCACCAGCGCCTCGTCCTGCCGCAGCAGGATGTCCTCGACGTTCTCGTCGTTCTCGTCAAACTCGCTTGCCATGATCTGTGGGTTCCGTTTCGGGCAGCGCCCCGCCGAGCGCCCGCCATTCGTCGGGCGTGTCCGCGTCGCGCAGGATGGCGTCGCTCTCGAGCGCGACCTCCCGCACGCGGTCGGCGTGGCGCCGGAGCACCAGGTTGAGGCCAGTATTCCCCGAATCGAGCGCCATTACCTCCCCGGCGTACTGCACGCCGAAGAGCGTGGGGTGACCGCGCTTGTTTTTGAACGCCGGGGCGACGATGCCGGCCGCGTCACCGTCCCAGGCGCCGAGGACGCAGGCGACGTCCCGGGCCGAGAGGCGGGGCAGGTCGCACGGGCAGACCAGGAACGCGCCGGGCCGGGCGTCCCCTTCCAGCGCCCGCGCGAGGCCCGCCTGCACGGAAGACAGCATCCCCCGCTCGGGGCGCGGGTTGACGGTCACGGCGACCTCGGGAGCGTCCGCCACGGCGGCCGAGATCGCTTCGCCGACGGCGCCGGGCGCGACCACGACGACAACGGGCGCCGCCCCACCGTCCCGGAGCGCGCGCGCTACACGGCGCACGAGCGGTTCGGCCTCCCAGGGCAGCAGCGCCTTGGGCCTGCCCATCCGCGACGACGCTCCGGCGGCGAGGAGGAGTGCGGGGATCACCCCTCCCCCCTGCCCCCTCCCCTCGGAAGGGAGGGGGAGAGTGCCATGAACCCGACCGTCGCTGGGTGCAAGGCCACGGATGGAGTATG
>CADCTO010000657.1 GCA_902805585.1 uncultured Armatimonadota bacterium
CCACGAGACCATGACCATCCCCAAGCACATCCAGGCGCCGCTCATCGCCCGCTACAAGATCATGTCCGACATGAACATCGCCGAGCGGCGCGTGCCCCAGGACGGCCGCATCCCGATCAAGCACGAATCCAAGGACTACGACATGCGCGTGTCGTGTCTGCCCTCGCTCTACGGCGAGAAGATCGTCATGCGCATCCTGGACAAGTCCTCGGTCCTTTTGGGCCTGAACAAGCTGGGCTTCACCCCGGAGGTGCAGTCGGTGCTGGAGGACCTGGTCATCCAGCCCAACGGCATGTTCCTGGTGACGGGCCCGACCGGTTCGGGCAAGACCACGACGCTGTACTCGGTCCTGCACAAGATCAACTCGATCGAGAAGAACATCATCACGGTCGAGGACCCCATCGAGTACCAGCTCGGCGGCATCACCCAGGTCGGCGTCAACAAGAAGGCGGGCCTGAACTTCTCCAACGCCCTGCGCTCCTTCCTGCGCCAGGACCCCGACATCATCATGGTCGGCGAGATGCGCGACCTGGAAACGGCCGAGATCGCCATCGAGGCCGCGCTGACGGGCCACCTCGTGCTGTCCACGCTGCACACCAACGACGCGCCGTCGGCCACGATCCGCCTCGCGGACATGGGCGTCGAGCCGTTCCTGATCTCGGCGACCGTGATCGGCATCCTGGCCCAGCGGCTCGCGCGCAAGATCTGCACGAACTGCAAGGAGCCCTACAAGGTGCGGGCGATGGACCTGCAGCGCTTCGGATTCCCGCAGGAAGACCCGAACCAGGAGATCACCCTGTTCCGCGGGCGCGGCTGCGAGCTGTGCCGGAACAAGGGCTTCAAGGGCCGCATCGGCATCTACGAGCTGCTGCGCGTCAACTCCGAGATCCAGGAGCTGGTCGTGCGCCGCTCGCCGCTCGCCGACATCAAGGACGCCGCCGTGGCGAACGGGATGAAGGAGATGAAGCAGGACGGCCTGCAGAAGGTCCTGGAAGGCATCACCACGCCCGACGAAGTCATGCGCGTCGTCTTCACCGCCGGCGCTTAGAACCTGTCCGGAGCCGTCGCCGTCGCGCCGCGGGAGGGAACATCGCCCGTTCCCTCCCGCGGCCCCGCTTCTCCCGTTACCTGCTCCACCATCGCCGAACACGCGGGTCCGCCACGACGGGCGGCCCCTGATGCTTACGAAAGGCACGAACACCTATGGCAGCACCCCCCGTACCCGCTCCCGGCAGCGCGCCGGCCCCCGCCCCCGCCGGCGACGTCCAGCGCTCGGTCAGCCGCGCGCGGCTCCTGGAAGACACACACATCGACGAGCTTCTGGAGCTGGTCGTCGCCAAGAACGCGTCCGACCTGCACCTGGCGGTGGGGCTCCCGCCCGTGATCCGCGTGGACGGCAAGCTGCTCCAGGCGAACTACGACGCCTTCACGCCCCAGACCTCGCAGCGCATGGTCTACGACATCCTGACCGACGAGGCCATCCAGAAGTTCGAATCGACGTTCGAGCTGGACTTCTCGTACGCCCTGCAGCGCAAGGCCCGCTTCCGCGTCAACGTGTTCCGCGACAAGGGGACGGTGGCCGCCGCCTTCCGGATCATCCCCACCAAGATCCCGACCGTCCAGGACCTGGGACTGCCGCCGGTGATCGAGAAGCTGACGCACACGCAGCGCGGCCTGATCCTCGTCACCGGCCCGACCGGGTCGGGCAAGTCCACGACGCTGGCGGCGATGATCAACGCCATCAACCTGACGCGCTCCGAGCACATCATCACGATCGAGGACCCGATCGAGTACCTGCACAACCACAAGATGTCGGTCATCAACCAGCGCGAGCTGGGGCAGGACACCAAGGCGTTCCCCAACGCCCTGCGCGCCGCCCTGCGCGAGGACCCGGACGTGATCCTGGTCGGCGAGATGCGCGACCTGGAAACGATGCAGATGGCGGTCTCGTCGGCGGAAACCGGCCACCTCGTCTTCGCCACGCTGCACACCAACTCGGCCGCCACCACGGTCGACCGCATCGTGGACTCCTTCCCGCCCGGCCAGCAGGAGCAGATCCGCCTGCAGCTCTCGAACAACCTGCAGGCCGTCATCTGCCAGCAGCTCATCCCCAAGAACGGCCAGCCCGGCCGCGTGGCGGCGCAGGAGATCATGATCGCCACGCCCGCCATCCGCAACCTCGTGCGCGAGGCCAAGGCCCACCAGATCACGTCGATGATCCAGACCTCGGGCGCGATGGGCATGCAGACGATGGACCAGTGCCTGAAGGAGCTGACCATGAAGGGCGCCATCTCCCGCGAGATGGCGATGGCCCGCGCGATGAACCGCGTGGACCTCGAGAACATGCTCATGCAGGCCGAGATGGCCGCGGCGTCCAACAACCCGAACGACCCGCGCATCCGCCGTGCTTAAGGCCACCCGCGACGGAAGTCGGTAACTGAGAAGGCGAGCCGTTTAGCACGGCTCGCCTTTTTCGCGTATTGGAGACATATGGCAAACAACTCGAAGCACGCAACGCCGCGCGCCTACCCCACCCTGCGCGCGCTCCTGCGCCGGGGCGGCGGCCCGCACCGCTCCACCCGCGCCCCCTGGTTCTCCGGCTACCCCACCCGCGCCCGCGGGTCGTGGATACAGTGCTGGAAGAAGAAGCTTTAGCCGCGGCCGGTCACGGCCCCGCGCCGCCCGCTTCCCGAAGCTCCCGCGACCTGGAACTCCTGCCGCTCGACGGCCGCCTGGTCCGGCTCTGGCGGGCCAGCCACCTGATCGGGACGGCGGTGCTGCTTTTGCTGGCGCTGGCGGGCGTCGTCGTCCTGTGGCTGAACTACCCCGCGGCGCTGCCGTGGGCGGCGGCGGCCTGGCTCGCGCTGGCGGCGCTGCGCTTCTGGCTGATGGCCTGGTACCCGCCGCTGGCGTATCGCGCGGCGGGGTACCGGCTGGACGAGAGCGTGCTGCTGATCCGCAGCGGGGTCTGGTTCCAGGTGGTGCATCTCCTCCCGCTTTCCCGGCTCCAGCACGTGGACCTGCAGCGCGGGCCGCTGGAGCGCCGCTTCGGTCTGGCGTCACTCGTGCTGCACACCGCCGGCACCCGCGATGCGGCCCTTACGGTCCCCGGCCTGGACGCCGGCGAGGCGGTCCGGCTCCGCGACCATCTGGTCGCCACGCTGGCCGGAGGCGACGATGCCGTCTGAGCCACCGCCGCAGCCCGGGGCCCCGGCGCCGGCCGAAGGGGCGACCACCACGACGCCGCCCCTGCCCGCCCTCACGCCCCCGGCGCCCTCGCTCGCCGCCGCGCTCCTGGACGGGCGCCTGCACCCGTTCACCCTGCTGATCGCCGTCGCGAACACCGCCCGGGGCGCGGCGCTGCCCTTGATCGCCCTTTTTACGTTCGGGAACCGGCCCGCCCGGGGCATCGCCTTCCTGCTGGTCCT
>CADCTO010000658.1 GCA_902805585.1 uncultured Armatimonadota bacterium
CGATGTACTGTTGCTCCGAGAAGTGTTGGCTGAAGCCAAGGTGAAGCCTTCCATCTAATTCTGCGGCGGCTATAAAAAGCTTGAGTTCCTCGGCTGCCATAGTTTCTATTTTCGTGACGTCAATGAAGGCCGATCTGGCCCGTGAAGACTTCGACGGCGGGGCCGGTCATCTGGATGCGGTTGTCGCCGTTCCACTCGATCAGCAGGTCGCCGCCGGGCAGGTGGGCGAGCACGCGCCGCCCGGTGCGGTTGTTGACGGCGCTGGCGACGACGGAGGCGCACGCCCCCGTGCCGCAGCCATGGGTCCGGCCCGCGCCACGCTCCCACGTGACCATGCGGATCTCGTCGTTCGAGAGGACCTGCACGGCGTGGACGTTGATCCGGCGCGGGAACGCGGGATGCGTCTCGATCGCCTGCCCGACCCGCTCGATGGGGAACGACTCGGCGGCGTCCGTGAAGAGGACGGCGTGCGGGTTGCCGACCGAGACGCCGGTGATCTCCCACTTTCGGCCGTCCGCTTTGAGGGGTTCGCTGACCACCCGCCCCGGCTCGCCGCGCATGGGCAGGTCCCCGCGTTCCAAAGACGGACAGCCCATGTCCACCTTGACCGTCTCGACCTTGCCGTTCTTGGGCGTCAGTCTGAGCGTCTTGGTGCCGCCCAAGGTTTCGACCGATATCTGCGTGTTCTTGGTGTAGCCACGGTCGTAGACGTACTTGGCGAAGCAGCGGATGCCGTTGCCGCACATCTCGGCCTCGGAGCCGTCGGGGTTGAACATGCGCATCTTGAAGTTGGCGACGCGCGAGGGCAGGACGAGCAGCACGCCGTCGCCGCCGATACCGAAACGGCGGTCGCACAGGCGGACGGCGTGGGTCTGGAGGCCGGCCTCGTTCGGCCCGCCGCTCGTCAAACAGTCCACCACGACGAAGTCGTTGCCGATGCCCTGCATCTTGGTGAACGTCAGGTTCATGGGGCGGGCTCCGCGACCGGGGCCTCGGTCTCCACCGGGCCTTCGCCGCCCGCACCGCCGGCCTGCTGTCCGTCCCCCGCCTGGGCGGCCTGGCGCTCGGCCTGCGCCTCGCGCAGGTTCACGGGCCGCATCGGCACGATGCTGGTGACGGCGCTCTTGTAGACGAGCTGGGTGGGGCGGCCCGGGCTATCCAGCAGAATGGTGAACGTGTCGAAGCCGCGCACCTGGCCGCGCAGCTGCACGCCGCCGATCAGGTAGATGGTGACGGCGATGTTCTCCTTGCGGACCTGGTTCAGGAACGTGTCCTGTAGGTTGACCTGTGGTCGGTTCATCGAAATTCCTCCTCGTTTTCACCTGGTTCCCCCGCCCGCCGGATCAGCCCGGCGAGCAGGTCGCCGGCCTCGGCGGCCGACCTATCTTCTATACTGACCCACCGCACCCTGTCGTCGCCGCGGAACCACGTCAACTGCCGTCGGGCATAACGCCGCGTGTCGCGCTTCAGTTCCGCGACCGCCGCTTCGAGCGGTCGGCCCTCCCGCAGATGACTCAGCAGATGCCGGTATCCCAGACTCTGCAGGCTCTTGTGCTGCGGGCCGTAGCCAAGGGCGAGCAGGCTTTCTACCTCGTCCAGAAAGCCCGACGCCATCATCACGTCCACGCGCGCCTCGATGCGCGCGTACAGCGCTTCCCGCGCCAGGTCCAGGCCGAAGATCAGTGTGCCGGGGCGGGGCACGCCCCGCACGCCCTCCGGCGTGTGGAAGGAGGACAGCGGCTGCCCCGTCACGGCCTGCACCTCCAGGGCGCGGATGATGCGCTTGGCATCCCCCGGCGCGATGCGCGCCGCCGAGATCGGGTCGGCGTCCGCCAGACGCGCGTGCAGCGCCGGGGCGCCCCCTTCCGCCACTTCGGCCCACAGCCTTCCGCGCAGGTCGGGCTGCGGCGGCACGTGCGGGATCGACAGCGTCGCCGTCACCGCCCGGACGTACAGCCCCGTCCCGCCGACGAGGATCGGGACCCGGCCGCGCCCCCGGATGTCGGCGATGGCCGCTTCCGCGAGGCGCCCGAAATCAGCGACCGTGAAATCCTCGTCCGGTTCCGCCACGTCCAGCAGGTGGAAAGGAACCCGAGCGCGCTCCGCCGCGTCGGGCTTGGCCGCCCCGATGTCCAGACCCCGGTACACGGCGACGGCGTCCGCGCTGACGATCTCGCCGCCCAGGCGCTCGGCCAGAGCCACGCCGACGGCCGTCTTGCCGACCGCGGTCGGTCCCACAACCGCGACAAGGGGCGCGTCCATGCGTCCGAAAATTATAGCACGGCAGGGTTGACGGCGGCAACCGAGGAGGCGGGGAGTGGGGACGAAAACAGCGCCCGCGGGGCCGGCATCCCGGGCGGCACCAGGGTCTGGTCGCGCCGCGGGCCGATGGACACCAGGGCGGCGGGGACGCCCGCCAGATCCTCCACGCGGCGCACGTAGGCCCGGGCGTTCGGGTGCAGGTCCTCGAAGCGCGCGACGTTGGAGACGCCCGCCTCGGGCCAGCCGGGAAGTTCCTCGTACACCGGCTCGCAGCCGTCGAGGAGGGACACGTCCCCGGCGGGGAAGTCCGCGATCAGCCGGCCGTTCCTCCGGTAACCCGTGCCTATCTGCACGGTCTCGAACCCGGCCAGAACGTCCAGGTGCCCGACGCAGATGCCGGTCAGGCCGTTCAGGCGGGCGGAGTAGCGCAGCGCCACCGTGTCCAGCCAGCCGCAGCGGCGGGGGCGGCCGGTGGTGGTGCCGTACTCCTGCCCGCGCTCGCGGATGCGCTCGCCGCGGGCATCCGTCAACTCCGTCGGGAAGGTGCCCGCCCCGACTCGCGTCGTGTACGCCTTGACCACGCCCAGCACCTGGGAGATCGCCGTCGGCGGAACGCCCGTGCCGATGCACGCGCCGCCGGAGACGGGGTGCGACGAGGTGACGTAGGGGTAGGTGCCCGAATCGATGTCGAGCAGCGTCGCCTGCGCGCCCTCGAACAGGATCGTCTTGCCCGATGCGACCGCCTCGAACGCGAGCAGGGTGGTGTCGGTCACGAACGGGGCCAGCCGCTCAGCGAGGGGGAACAGTTCGTCGAGCAAAGCGGGTTCGTCGAACGGGTCGGCGTCGTACACCCGGGTCAGCAGGCGGTTCTTCTGCGGCAGAACGGCGCGCAGCCGGTCGCGCAGCCGCGCGGGATCGACCAGATCGCCCATGCGGATGCCGGTGCGGCACGCCTTGTCCTGGTAGCACGGGCCGACGCCGCGCCCCGTGGTGCCCAGCGCGCCCGCCCCCTTGTCCTGCTCCTCCAGCATGTCGAGCTTCTTGTGGTAGGGGAGGATGACGTGGGCGTTGTGCGAGATGCGCAGGTTGGACGTGCCGACTCCCTTGGACTGGAGCCCGTCGATCTCGTTGACCAGGGTCTGCGGGTCGAGGACCATGCCGTCGGC
>CADCTO010000659.1:0-3782 GCA_902805585.1 uncultured Armatimonadota bacterium
GGATCGCGGCGATCGCCGCGACGCCGCCGGCTCCCGGCATGCGCAGGTCCATCAGGGTGATGTCCGGCCGGTGCTGCCGGAACAGCGTGAACGCCTCGTCGCCGTTGGCGGCTTCCGCGACAACGGTCATGTCGGGCTGGCGCTGTATCAGCGCTGCCATCCCTTCCCGCACGATGGGGTGATCGTCGCTAATCAATATCCGGATCGTTTCCGCCTGATTCATGGGTGATCTCCTGTGGGTTCATCGTTCGTGCAAACTCTTTGCCGGGGAACACGACCGTGATCTTGGTTCCCCGCCCGGGGGCGCTACGAATGCTCAGGTCGGCCCGGATGCGCCGCGCCCGTTCGTGCATACCGTTCAGACCGAAACCGCCCTCACGGGCCGCGGGACGGTCGGCATCGAAACCCCGGCCGTTGTCGCGCACGGACAGCCTGACCCCGGTGGACCCGTAGGTCAGGCGGACCACGATCTCCTGTGCCCGGCTGTGCTTGAGCGCGTTGGTCAGAGCTTCCTGACCGATCCGCCGCAGATCGTGCTCGGCACCGGCCGCCAACCGATGCGGCCTGCCCTCGACAAGGAACCGAGGTTTGAGCGCCCAACCGCTGGCCATCTCCTCGACCATCCGGGCGAACGCTTCGGGCAGGCCGACCTCGTCCCGCGCGGCGTGGGCCGGGGACAATGCCGACACCGACCGCCGCGCCTCGGCGAGGCTGGTGCGGGCCAGGCTGTGCGCGCGCGCCATATGGGGGCGGGCGGCCTCCGGCTCTCGGGCGAGGACCTCTTCAGCGGCGTCCAGTTGCATCACGATGCCGACGAAGCCCTGTGCCAGGGTGTCGTGGATCTCGCCCGCGAGCCGGTTGCGCTCCTCGAGCACGGCGGCCTGCTGTTCGTGCTCGGCCAGGCGCGTCAATTCCACGGCGAGCATGGCCTGCTGAGCCAGCGCCCGGGCGAGCGCCCGCTCCTCAGGCCGGAAGTCGCGCGGTTCGCTGCTGCGGATGCTCAGGCAGCCCACGACCGCGTCGCGCGCGAGCAGGGGCACCAACAGCAGACTTCGGATCTCGTGATCCTGCAGCCAGGAGCGGCCCCGGACGCGATGATCCACGGTCACGTCTTTCACCACGAGCGGCTGGCGCGTCCGCACCAGTTCGCCCCATAGTTCCGGCTCCTGCGACAGCAGCGGAGCCGTTTCCACCGAAAGACTGCCGGCGTTTCCGGGGGGAAGCACCCGGCTCTGGTCGTAAACCAGGCGCAGGGACGCGGCGCCCTGATCCGCGTCATGGAACACAAGGGCGGCCGACGGGGATCGAAGCTGCTCGGCGACCGCGGCCAGCACCTGCTCCAAAAAGCGGTGGAGGTCGGGCCGGGTGGTCAGGGCGTCCAGCGTGCGCGTCAATACCCCGGTCTGCCCGCGCGACACGTGCTCGGCACGTCTCTGCTCGGTGATATCGAAGGCCACGGCAATCAGACCCGTTATGTCGCCGTCTTCGCTGCCGTCGTCCCCGCCGCCCGCCGGATCACGGAGCAGGGTGCACCGCGTGTCGTAGGTCATCCCGGCCAACTCGGCCGTCCAGGCCGTGATCTCGCCGGCCAGCGCGCGCCGCACGTTTTCCAGCACGTCGGGCACGTCCTGGTACACGTCGAAAACGGATCGACCGACGACCTCGCCGCCGCGCAGGCCCAGCGCCTCCAACCCCTTGCCTTCCGAAACCGTGAACACCCCGTGCCGGTCCAGCGCGAACACGATCAGGGGAACGTTGCGGAGCACGGAGCGCAGCAACTGCTCGCTGTCGTGCAACGCGCCGGCCGAGGCGCGCAGTTCACCCAGCAGCTGTTCCCTGGCGGCCTCGGCCTGTTTCCGCCCGGTGATGTCGCGCACGAACCCGGTGAAAAGCGGCGCGCCTTCGGTCGAAAGGCGGGTGACGGTCAGGTCTACGGGGAACACGGTCCCGTCCGCCCGCAGGGCTGTCATCTCGATCCGCCTGCCGAGGATCGGTCCATCACCGGTGGCGAGATACCGGGCGAGGCCGTCGCGGTGGAGTTGCCGCAGAGAAGGGGGAAGAAGCGTCTCGGCCATTTCGCGGCCGAGCACTTCGTCGCGCCGGTGACCGAACGTCGCCTCGGCGGCCGGGTTGAACTCGGTGATGCGCCCCGACCGGTCCATCGTGATGATGCAGTCGAGCGAGGCTTCGACGATGGCCGCTTTGTGCGCCTCGCTTTCCCGCGCCGCGGCTTCGGCCTGCTTGCGTTCGATGAACTGGCCTATCTGCGTGCCCAGCGACCCGACCATCTCCAGCAGATCGGGATCGTGCGCGCGCACGTCGTGACTGAAAAACTCCATCACGCCCAGCACGCCGCTCCGGCCCAGAACCGGGAAAGCGAAGGCGCCGCGCAGCCCGCTGCGCGCGGCGACGGACGCCCGCACGAACCGGGCATCCCGGGTCACGTCGTCCACCCAGGCCGGCGCCCCGCTCGCCCAGACGCGGCCGGGGAAACCTTCCCCGGGACCGAAGGTCCGCCTCCGCGTAGCGGCCAGGAACTTTGCCACGCCGTGCTCTGCGGGAGCGCGCCACACCCCCTCGCAAACGAGCCGGTCCTGCCCGGTCTGCACGCGCCAGAACACCCCCAGGCTCCAGCCCACGCCGCGCGCGATCGCGTCCAGCAGGCGCGGCACAGTAGCCTCCCCATCGCTCCCCCCGGATTCGGACAGTACGCGGCTGACGGCGTATTGGGCGCGCAGGCGCTGTTCGGCCCGCCGCCGTTCCGCGACGTTTCGGAAGCTGACCACTACGCTGGTCGCTTCCGCCGCCCCGGAACGCGTGTCCCCGTCCTTATCATCAGCGTCGGGCTCGCCGGAACCGGCGACCGGGGAGCAGGCCACAACGGCCGGGAACGCCTCGCCGTCGCGCCGCCACATCACGAGATCCTCGAACAGCCCCCGATGGCCGTTCTGGATCGCGTGCGCGAACGGACATTCGATTGTCGAACAGGGCGATCCGTCCTGCCAGCGGGGATGAACGAGGTCGTGCAGGTCGCCGACGAGCAGTTCGTCGGCGGTGTAGCCGAGCAGGCGGACGGCGGCCGGGTTCGCGAACGTGGCGCGGCCGCTCGGACCCACGCCGATGATCCCCTCGTCGGCCGCTTCGAGGAGGGCCGCCTTTTCGCGGCGTTCGCGTTCCGCCTGCCGCGCTTGGTCGTGCGCGGCTTGGGCGGCCGCGCGCAGTTCGATCTCGGCTATCACGGAATCGGCCAGATCGCGCAGAAGGGAGACCTGATCGTCGGTCCATCCACGGGGCCGCGCGTCCATCACGCAAAACGATCCGAGCGTCTGCCCCTGGGACGTGACGAGCGGCACGCCGAGGTAGGCCGCCACGCCCATTTCCCGGACGGCCGGGTTGTCGCACACACGCGGATCGTTGCGAGCGTCGGTGACGATGAGCGGCCGGTTGGAGGCGACGACGTGCTGGCAGAATGAATGCGAGATCGGCGTCTCGCGGCGGGCCGCCCACGGCTCCGCGAGGCCGATCTGGCTCTTGAAAAACTGCCGGTCGGCATCCACGAGCGACACAAGCGCGACCGGAGCCGACAGTACCTTGACCGCAAGACGGGTCAGCCGGTCGAACGAGGCTTCGGCGGGGCTATCAAGAAGTCGTGTCCGCGCAAGTGCGGCGAGACGCACCGGGTCGCGTACAGCGGAAACAGGACCGATCGTCATGGCGATCTTAATTTCTATGTGTGACAAACGGCCATTGCCGTGTATGTGATCTCTGTAACGTTCAATGTA
>CADCTO010000659.1:3792-14192 GCA_902805585.1 uncultured Armatimonadota bacterium
TCAAAAGTTCTTGTAAAAAACTTGGCTGTGCGAGTTTTCATCCGGCGCAGCGCTACGTCGTGGCGCGGGCGGGCCGGCTTGACAAAGCCGGCCCGCCCGTGCTATATTTCACAAAAAGCACTTTGCGGAGCAGAGATCATGCACCCCGAGCGGCCCGTTTTCCGTATCGTCACGTCAGCCGGAGAGGCGGAGGAACACCTCCGCGTCATCCGGCAGGCGATGGAACGCTCCACACGGCACTCCACCCTGTCGGGCTTCTCGGGCGTCGCCGTCGGGCTGCTGGCTCTGGCGGGCTGCGCGCTGACGGTGACCGTGGTGCGGGATGCCCCGTACCCCGTGTCGCGCTACCTGTTCGTCCTGGTTTGGGGCAGCGTCTTCCTGCTTTCGCTCCTGGCCGACTATGCCCTGACCAAGCGTCGGGCGGCGCGGGTGGGCAAGACGGCGTTCTCGCCGCTGGGCAAGCACCTGGGCCGCGCGGCGGCGCCGGGCCTGCTGGCGGCGCTCGTGTTCTCGCTGTTCTACGTGCTGCACCCGGGCCTGCGTGACGGTTACGTGTACCTGAACGGGATCTGGATGGTGTGCTACGCCATGTCGCTGCTGAGCGTCGGCATGTTCTCGCTGCGCGAGGTCTCGTTGCTGGGCTGGGCGTTCCTCGTCGCGGGCGCGACCACGCTGCTCCTGCCGATGAACTTCATCGTCACGCCGATGACCATGATGGCGCTGACGTTCGGCGGCTTTCACATCTTCTACGGCCTGTGGATGGGCCGCAAATACGGCTGGTAGGCGGCGAAGCGATGGCGACGGTCAGAAAACTCGAAGCGCTGGACGACATCATCCACCAGAAGGTGCGTCTGGGGGTCATGTCGTCCTTGATGGCGGCGGGCGAAGCCGATTTCAACTTCCTCAAAGGCGCGCTGGGGGTCTCCGACGGCAACCTTTCGACCCACCTGACGGTTCTGGAAGAGCACGGCTACATCCGCGTGCGCAAGGAGTTCGTCGGGAAAAAACCGCGCACCACCTACGCCCCGACCGACGAGGGACGCAGAGCGTTTGAAGCGTATGTGGAAGCCCTCGAAGCCTTCGTGCGCGCGTAAGACGGCCCCGTCGCCACGCTTCCCCCGCGCGGGCGGTTCCGCCCCGATTCCGCCGTTGATCACGCCCCCGAAACCGTGCCGGAGAACGCCGGCGCGGTTTCGGTCCGCTTGCTGCGGGCCGTCGTCGCCGCGACGCACAGGGCCCGCAGGAGCTGCGAGAACTCGTCGCGGTGCCTGCCCGTGAGCCGGAAAAGGCAGGCCGGTTCCGGCACCTCCGACTGCCGGTTCGGGGAAGCCGGCCGCATCCGCTCCCACGCCTCCCGCAGGGTCTGACGCAGGAACGGCTCGTCGGTCGTATCGTCGACGACGAACACCACCCGTGCCAGGGGCATGACGTTGACCAGTTCGTTCACTTCGAAGATACAGCCGGCGTTCTCGGGCGAAAATCCGCGCAGGTCCATGAGCACGGCGTCGCTTTCGCCCACCAGACGCGACAGCACCATCCGCCACGTGTCGTCGTAACAGAAGAAGTCGTTCACCCGGAACCGCCCGTCCTGATCGGGTTGGCGATCCATCTCCGCCATCCGCAGATCCAGCGTTTGAGCCCCGTCGATGAACTGCCGGTCCAGCTTCCCGCTCATGAAGTCCAGAAATTCGTGCGGTTCGATCGTGGTCGTTGCCAGGTCGGGCCCGGCAATGAGCTGGATGCTGCCGACGTGGCGCCAGTGCATCGCGAGCCGGTCGAACATCCGCTCGCTGCGCTTGTTCAGGGAAAACACGCGCAGGAACAGCAGTTCCGGGCTGTCCCGCCGCGCTTCGGCTTCGCCGCGCAGACGGGACAGCCCGGCCCACACGGCTGCCTTATAGACGAGGAAGGCGACCAGGCCGGAAAGCATCCACGCCGCCCCCCCGAACACCATCTCGATGGAGTAGACGACGCTGAAGAGCAGCCAGATCGCGTCCACGGTGATCGATTCGTCACTGATCTTTTTGCGCTCGTACCGTTTCCTGATCCCCCGGAGGGCGAGCCAGCCGCCCAGGCCGAACACGGCGAACCCCAGGACCACGAGCGCGACGTAGGTGCCCGCGGCGTCGAGGCCCACGGCCAGCCCCACCGTGACCGCGCCCCGCAGACCCGCGACGTCGCGGCCGACCAGCGAGACCGCCACCTGCGACCCCGTGATGGCCACGATCATGAAAGTCAGCACGAGCGGCCCGACGGCCCGGACCCGGCGGCCGAGGAAGGCGGCCAGCAGGACCGTGGCCGGGAGGTTGAAGATCGCCCAGAGGAGGAGGACCTGGGGCCAGTCCAACGTCGGACTTCGGGCGATGCCGACTGCCCCGACGGCCGCCAGGAGGAGGAAGTAGCCTGCCGCGACCGCCAGGTCCGCGCGTCGTGTCGGGGCCGCGACCACGATCACCGTCAGGACGGCCGGCCAGGCGTAGATCACGAGCAGCATCAGGAACCGGATCGGGGCAAAGCCGATCCGGGAGGCCGTCATGGAGGCGGCGGCCATAGCCAGCGCGTAGCAGGCGCCCGCGAGGACGTGGACCAGGGCCGACCGCCACGGACGCCGCAGGACGTCGGCGTTAAGCGCCTCGGCCTCGGGCCCGGCCGGGAGGGACGAGGCGTGGTCCAGGACGGTGATCGTGAATTCCGGCGCGCCCCCTCCCGCGGGGCTCGGGAGCGGCGGGAGTCCTGCCGCGGGGGGCCCGGGCGCGGCCGGCGCCGGGCGCGGCCCGGCGGCCCGCGCGTTCATCGACCGGAGGACCGCGCGGTGATACAGTTTCAGGAGGCAGAGCGACACGGGCAGCGCCAGCACGGCGGCCAGAAGCAGGATGAGCGGCATCTGCCCCGTGAGGGCGAGGGTGACCGGGTCATGCGTGGGGTTCATGGATTCGGAAGCTCGCCACGCGCCGGTCCCTTCGGCACCGGCCGCAGGCGCTCCAGATGCGGAAGCGCCGGCCGGCCCGTTTGCAGCGCGTGTTCCACCAGGAAGCCCAACGCCGCGAAGGCGCACAGCGGCACCAGAAGTACGGATACGTGCGTGACGGGGGCGTCCGGTTGTGCCGGCTGTCGGGTCATCAACCAGACGAATCCCAGGTGCAACTGCCAGAACACGGCACCAGCCACAAGACCCGCCAGGGGCCAGCCGCGAGGCCGATTGACGACGGCGCCCACAAGGCCGAAGCACGCCCCGCTCAAGCCGCCGAGGACGGAACCCAACAGTAAGAAAAACGGCAGGGCAGACAAAAGACCTACCAGATCCGCGGGCTGGCCGGCGGACTCAACGGCGACCGCGCCGGTCACCATGAAGAGCACCAGCGCCATCCCGAATGGGGCGCCGTACAGGGCGCCGACGAAGGCACAGGCCAGGGCGCGTCTCATCGCTCCCCTCCTGCCGGTCGGCCCCCTCCGTCCGCCGCGTGTCCGGCTACGGGGTCTGGCCCTGGGGGATGCCGGTCATCAGGAACAGGAACAGGTGGCTGCGCTCCTTTTCCTGGGCGCGGCGCCCGACCTGCACCAGGATCTGCTTGTCGCCGCGCGAATACGTCCGCGCGTCCGTGATCGAAACGTTCTCCTGGCCCATGTCGCGCCGCTGGGCGTTCTCGACTTTCTTCCAGTCCTTGAGCTGCGTGTCGTACCAGCGGATGACCTTCTCGGGCGGGGCGGGCGCCGTGAAAACGCCCATCTCCATCTTGATGGCGCCGCCGGAAAGCACTCCCGCGAAACCGCCCACCGACTTCGTCACCACGCGCACCTGCTTCGAGGCGGGGATGTCCACGCGCGCCCCCGGGTAGATCGGGACCGCCTGGAGCGACGCACGCACTTCCTGTTCGGTGAGGGGCTTGTTCTGCGCCTCCTTCATGTCCCGGGTGACACGGTTGCCGACGACGGCGATCACGGCGAAGCAGCCGCCGATCGTGAGCAGGGAGAGCAGGAGGCACCCCAGGCCGACCCATAGCCACGGGGACGTTCCACGCCGTGGCTGCTGCGCGGGCGGCGGCACGTAGGGCGCGGCCTGGCCCGGCGTGGCCGGCAGAACGGCCCCGCAACTTGAGCAGAACGCGGCCGTGCCGCTGTTCTCACGTCCGCACGCCGCGCAGATCTTCATAACCCCTGGCCTCCCCCGGTACGACTACAACACGGTCATTATACGAGCCGTACCGAGGGAACGCAAGGACGCGATGCCGGGCCGGGCACTCTTCGCGCAGCGTGTCACCCCACGATGCCGCGCCCCCAGGTGCCGCGTGGCCCCGCGTGTCGCAGGCCGTACGGGGAAAGCGAAGCAAGCCCCAGGCTGAGCGTGGCTTTCCACAGGTGTAAGCGCATGAGAATCCTCCTTCTGTACGCCTTTCGCCGCGGGATCGCGGCTGCTTGGCGTCTTGATTCTACCTTTTGCGCTCGGCGGCCAACCGCGGCGGGGCTCCGCACGGATACCGGGTTTTCACCGTTGCGGGCGGAACCCGGTACGGCAGCGGGGAAGGAAACGCGCAGGGGACGGGAAACCGGCGGCAACGGCAGGGCGGGCGGGACAGGGCGTACCCGCCGCGTCCGCCCCTTCCCATCCCGCACTCACCCGTACAGCACGGTCAGGCGGCGGTCGATGGGCGGCAGGAAGTGCGGGATGCGGGGTTCACGGTTCAGCGGGCCGCGACCGGCGCGGCCCGGCTCAGATCGTACAGGTAGGCGTGCGCGCCGGCCACCTCGATCTTGTCCAGTTTGGTCCCCAAGCCGTCGAGCAGCGAGACCGCCAGCGCCCGCGCATCGATCCGGTCCTCACCTTTCGGCTGTGCGGAAAAGACGACCCAGACGCGCCGGCGGCCGGCCAGGGACCGCATCTCCGCCAGGATGCGGGGCGTCTTCTTCGTGCCGTCGGTGCCGCGGCCTATGATGGGGTTGTGGGACGCGACCTTGCTGTAGCCCCCGTACCGCACGTAGTACCAGAACGCGTACTGGCCCCGGTGGTTGACCCAGACCGTGTCGCCCGGCTCCAAGTGCTGGGCCACGTAGCGCACGACCGCCCGCATCTCCTCCCGCTGGGGCGGGTAGCGCAGGTGTCTGGCGGCGGACACGGCCGGCCCGAACAGGAGCAGGAGCAGGAGCACGGCGCCGACAAGGCGTGCGTTACGCACCGGCAGCCGCCAGAAGTGTCCGAACCCCGCCGCCATGAACAGCAGGAACAGCGGCGACAGGAACAGGATCGGGCGGCTCGCGAACGGATACAGCCGCAGCAGTGAAGCGAGGAGCGCCGGCAGGAACGAGGCCGCGAGCAGCCAGGCGAGGCGGCGGTCGCGCTGCCAGAGCGCGACCAACCCGACGACAAACACCAGAGCGGGCAGGCCGCTTTCGGCGAAGCCCAGCATCTGCCGGAACGGCTCCAGCAACAACTCGACGTTGCGCTCGACCGCACCCGGCGAGGTCGGCCACGCGAGGAACCGTTCCTGCCACAGGACGTGCAGGTTGCTCTCCTCGCGGATCCCCCGCAGAAACAATAGATAGTTCGCAAGAAAGCAGACCGCCCAGACCCCGATCGCGGCGGCCATCGCCTTGCGCCTCCGCGCATCGCCCGCCGAAAGGAACAGGGCCGACCCGATGCCGGCCAGCACGAAGACGACGGGATGCGAGAGCCATACGGCCGCCGCCCCCAGCACGGCCAGGAGCACGTACCTGCCGACGCGGAAGCCGTCATCCTGCAGGACGGACACCGCGCACAGCAACAGAACGAGGGCGACGGCCACGTCCAGAGAGTACTGCTTCACTTCCGAGGCATAGTAGACCTGCGGGGACAGGATGGCGAAGAAGCCGAGGCAGACCAGGGCCTCGCCGCGCGGAAGACATCGGCGGGCGAGCAGCCAGAAAAGCGGCAAGGCGGCAAGGCTGGCCAGCAGCGGCACCAGACGCAGGGCCCGCTCGCCGTTCCCCAGGAGCAGCGTCGCCCCCTCTTCCAAAAAAAGGAAGCCGACCGGCGCCGTCTGGGCATAACTGAGCGGTTCGAGCAGGCCGCGGAAGTCCCGCTCCATGATGTTCAGCGCGAGATACGCCTCGTCCAGCCACAGCGACCGGTTCGACAGGAAGCCGAGCGTGCGGAGAACGAAACCGGCCAGGATGATCGCGAGCGCCTCCCGGGGCCACGCGCGCGCCGCGCGCGTGGCCCCGGGTAGCAGGGGGTCTACTTCCGTGAGCAGGGGGTCTACTTTCGTGACCACGTCCGTCATAAGCAATCCCTTTACGCCGCGATTTGCGGCACCCGCGGGCGGACCCAGCACGATGCGTGCCGCCGGCGCGCAGCGGTGACTTGCCAATTATACATCACGTCGGTACGGCATCACAGGCCGCGCCGCTCCCCGCACGTCTTGGCGCCTCCACCGGCCGCGGGCACCGGCAAGGCCGGGGGCTGACCGCCCGGGGGCCGACTGCCCGCGAGCGCGACGCCGCTCTCGTGGCTGCTTTGCACAGCCCGCGTCCGGATGAAAAGGGGGTAGAATAAGAAGACCAGCCGGGGGTGATATGGAAGCACGCGAACTGCTCCGCACGAATTTCGGCTTCTCAGACTTCCGGCCCGGCCAGCTTCCCGTCATCGAGGCATTGCTGGGCGGCAACTCGGCGCTCGCCGTCTTCCCGACCGGCGGCGGCAAGTCGCTCTGCTACCAGCTCCCCGCGCTCGCCCTCGACGGGGTGACCGTCGTCGTCTCCCCGCTCATCGCGCTGATGAAGGACCAGATCGATTTCCTCCAGCGCCGGGGCGTGGCCGCCGCCCGGCTCGACTCGTCGCTGGGCCTGGAGGAGACGCGGGCCATCAGCGACCGGCTGTTCAACCGGACCCTGAAGCTGCTCTACGTCGCCCCCGAGCGGTTCAACAACGAGCGGTTCCTGGCGCAGATGGGCCGGACCAAGATCGCCCTGTTCGCTATCGACGAGGCGCACTGCATCTCGGAGTGGGGCCACAACTTCCGGCCGGACTACCTGAAGCTGGCCGAGATCTCCCGGCAGATCGGTGTGGAGCGCGTGCTGGCGCTGACCGCCACGGCCACGCCCGCCGTCGTGGTCGATATCTGCAAGGGCTTCGACATCGCCCCCGAACACACCGTCCTCACCGGGTTCTACCGCCCGAACCTCCAGCTCCAGACGACGCCGGTGGATGCCGCCCGGCGCGACGGCCTGCTGCTCGAACGGCTCCAGCGCCGCGCCCCCGGGCCGACGATCGTCTACGTGACGCTGCAAAAGACGGCCGAACGGGTCGCGGCCGACCTGCAGGCCGGCGGGCTCGCCGCCAGCGCCTATCATGCCGGCATGGAGACGGACGACCGGGCGCGCGTGCAGGACGAATGGATGGCGTCCGACGGCGGGATCGTGGTCGCGACCATCGCGTTCGGCATGGGCATCGACAAGGCCGACGTCCGCTACGTGTACCACTACAACCTGCCCAAATCGCTGGAAAGCTACAGCCAGGAGATCGGCCGCGCGGGCCGCGACGGCGAAATGTCCGTCGTGGAGATGCTCGCCTGCCCCGACGACGTGCCCACGCTGGAGAATTTCGCCTACGGCGACACGCCGAGCGCGGGGGCGCTCCACGGCCTGCTCCGGGAGCTGCTCCAGGCCGGGGCCGAGTTCGACGTGAACCTCCAGGACCTGTCGGGCCGCCACGACCTGCGGCCGCTCGTCCTGAAGACCGTGCTCACGTACCTGGAGCTGCTGGGCGTCCTGCGGCAGGGCACCCCCGTCTACGCCGGCTACGCGGTGCGCCCGCACGTCCCGCTGGAAGAGATCACGGCCGCGTTCCCCGGCGAGCCCGGGCGGTTCGTGGCCGACATCTTCGCACAGGCCCGGAAGGGCAAGACCAGCAACGCGGTGTGGTACCGGCTGAACGCGGACGAGGTGGCGGCGGCGCTGGGGAAGGAGCGGCGGCGGGTCGTGCGGGCGCTGGAGGTGCTGGAGGAGCGGGGCCTGGTCGAGATGAACGCGTCCGACGTGCGCCAGCGCTTCACCCGCCTGCGCCCGGAGGAGGACGCCGACGCGCTCGCGGCGGAACTCGCCCGGCGGTTCCTTGCGCGCGAAGCGCAGGAGGTGGCGCGCCTGCGGCAGGTGCTCGACCTGGTGACGCATGCCGGCTGCCAGACGAACGCCCTGGTCGGCTACTTCGGCGAGAAGCGCCCCGAGCCGTGCGGCCACTGCACCTACTGTCGCTCCCGACAGCGCCAGAAGCTGCCCCCGCTCCGTCCGCAGCCCCCGCTGCCCGCCGGGCTCGACGTCGCGCAATTTCACGCGCTGCGCGGCGCCCACCCCGACGCGCTGGCGGAAGCGCGCCAGGCCGCCCGGTTCCTGTGCGGCCTGAGCAGCCCGGCGCTCACGCGCGCGAAGCTGTCCCGGCACCCGCTCTTCGGCGTCTGGGAGGACCGCCGCTTCGCCGACGTGCTGGCCTGGAGCGAAAGCGCGGCCGCGCGCGCCTGACGCCGCGCGCGCCTGACGTCAGGCGCGCCGGACGGAGTTCAATTTCGGGAGCTGCTCTTTGGCCCGCTTGGCCTCCGCGTAGTCCGGCCGCAGGCGCAGCGCGCGGGCCAGCGCGTTCTCCGCCTCCTCGTACATCTCCAGTTCCCCGTAAATGACGCCCATGTGGTAGTGCAGCTCGGCGTTTTCCGGGGCCGCGTCCACGGCCTCGCGCAGCAGGCGCCGGGCGGATTTCAGGTCGCCCATCTTGTAGAGCGCCCAGCCATAGGAGTCCAGGATCGCCGGCTCGCCGGGCGCGAGGCGGGCCGCCTTGCGCGTCAGAAGCAGCGCCTCCTCGAACTCCTCGCGCGTCGTGCCCTCGTCGGCCAGTGTGTAACCCAGTGCGTTCAGCGCCGCGGGGTTGTCCGGCTCGCGGCGGACGGCTTCGCGCCACGCCCGGAGCGCTGCGGGCGTGTCCTTCGACTCGTGATAGTAAAACCCGGCCTGCAAGAATCGCTGCACGGCGGGGATCTTCCAGGCGCCCTTGCCGCGCTGCGCGGCGCCGTCATCGCCGATCGTGTCCATGATCTGCCGGGCGCGGAGGGCGGCCTCCGCATTCGCCCGGCCGGCCTGCGCCTCGTTGCCGGCCCTGGCCGCCGCGGCGCCCAGCGCGGCCCACAGAACGGGGTCCCAGCCCACCTCGGGTTTCTCCGCCCCGCGGCGCAAAAGTTCCGCGGCCTCGGCGGGCCGCCCTTCCTCGGTGAGCAGTTCGGCGACCGCCGTGTACGCCGCGCTGCTCCCGCCCGCCGCGCGGACCGCGTCGTTGAGCAACCGGTTCGCCGCGCGGCGGTTGCCTTCGGCGTAGGCGTTTACGGCGGCTTCCACCTGGTCGCCGAGGAGTTTCCCGCGGTCCCGCGCCACCGGGGCGCAACCGGCCGCGCCGATCGCCAGAACCACGACCGTCCACAGCCCCAGAAGCCGAGTCCCCTGCTGTCGTCGCATCATAAAGCCATCCATCCGCTCACGAGAGGAAGTACGCGGCGCACACCGCCAGGGTGTTGTTCACCGCGTGCATCAGGACACAGGTCCACAGCGAGCCCGAGACATGGTACACCCAGGCCAGCAGGACGCCGAACAGGAAGACCGGCACCAGCCCGAACGCGTAGGCGTGGGCGGCCGTGAACAGCAGGCTCGACAGGAGCAGGCCCGCCGTCACGCCCAGACGCCGCCTGAGCGCCCGCAGCAGAAACCCCCGGAAAAACATCTCCTCGCCGAAGGGCGCGCTGACGCCGATGGCGAGGACGGCAAAAACCAGCGCCGCCGGCCCGTGCCGCGGCAGGCTCCGGACGATGCGTGCCACCTCGTTGGTCTCTTCGTGGCGCAGCGCCGCCGCGACCTCGGGCACGTGCCGGAACTCCCGCGCCAGCCCGACCAGCCCGGACTCCAGCAGGCCGCTCACCGCAAACGCCGCCAGGCCCAGCAGCACGCCCGCCCACAGGTCGCGCGCCCGCGGGAGCGGCCCCAGGCCGATGTCGCGCAGGCGCTGGCCGTACTTCCCCACGATGACCCCGGCCGGCACGGCGAAAAAGCTCACGTTCTGAAGGATGGCCGAAGGGACCACCACATACAGCAGGCCCGCTCGACTCTCCGGCGTAAGCGCCCACGGGTCCCGCACGCCGGCCGCATTGAGCACGGTCAGGAACGGCACGAGCAACAGGAACAGCAGAACCAGGACCACCTGCCCGCCTACCCAAACGTCCATTACGCTCCAGACAGGTGCGAACGTTTCCTTCCGCAGAAACGCCTTCCGATACGCCCACAGCAGCACAAGCAGCAGGTCCGTCACCAGGACGGCACAAGCCGCCCACGCCACGAGGCGTTCGGCGCCGCCCGCGGCGGCGCCGGCGGCGGCGCCTCCGGTCACGGCCGGGCCGCCG
>CADCTO010000660.1 GCA_902805585.1 uncultured Armatimonadota bacterium
GGATCACTCAGATCGGCGGCACTCAGGCGGCCATCGGCCTCGTCGCGGACGTGACCGATTACGGGGCGATGCAGCGGCTCGCCGGCGAGGTCCGGAACCGCTTCTGGCGCTGCGACCACGTGGTCCACGCCGCCGCGGTCGGCTCGGACAAGCTCGGCATGCCCTTCTGGAACCTCGACCCCGGCGACTGGGACCGCGTGCTCCGGGTGAACCTGATCGGAACCGCCAACGTCGCCCACGCCTTCGCCCCCGGCATGGCCGAAGCGCGCGCTGGCACGCTCCTGTTCCTCGCCTCGGTCGCCGGGCAGATCGGCTCGCAGACCGACCCGCCCTACAGCGCGTCCAAGGCCGGCGTCATCAGCTTCGCCCAATGCGCCGCGCGCGACCTGGCGCCCTACGGCGTGCGGGTGAACACCCTGTGTCCGGGCATGGTCAAGACCGCCCTGAACCGCTCCGTCTATGAGAGCTGGGCGGCCCGGCAGCCGGAGGGGGAAAAATCCTCCTACGAAGAGTGGGCGGACGACAAGATCCGCCGCCTGGTGCCGCTCGGGCGGTGGCAGGACCCGGAGGATGTCGCCGCGATGGCGGTCTTCCTGGCTTCGCCCCGGGCAAAGAACGTGACCGGGCAGACGATCAACGTCGACGGCGGCTACGTGATGCACTGGTGACGGGGAGCGATCTTACATGGACCTGACCGAAAAGGTGGCGATCGTGACGGGGGCGGCATCCGGGATCGGGGCGGAGATCGTGCGCCTGTTTCTGGAATCGGGCGCGCGCGTCGTCGCCGTGGATATCGACCCGGGGTTGCCGCAGGCGGGGGGGCTGGCCGACCGCTACCCCGAACGGCTGCGGTGCGTCGTCGGTGACGTGGGGGCCGAGGAGACGTCACTCGCCTACGCGCGCCTGGCGCTGGAAGCCTACGGGAAGATCGACGTCATGATCAACAACGCCGCCGTTTCCTACGTCAAGCCCATCGCGGAGCACACCCCGGAGGAGTGGGATCGGGTGATGAACGTCAACGTCAAGTCCATCTACTGGTCCGCACGTGCCGTGGTACCCGCGATGAAAAAAGCCGGCGGGGGCCTGTTCCTGAACACGGGCTCGATCTCGTCGGTGGTCGGCCTGGCCGGACAGGGGGCGTACGGGCCGTCCAAAGGTGCCATCGTCCAGATCACCCGCCAGATGGCCGTCGAATACGCGCCCGACAACATCCGCGTCAACGCCGTCTGCCCGGGCACGGTAGATACGCCGCTGGTGCGTCAGGCGGCGGCCGACTCGGGCGACCCGGAAGCATTCCTGGCGGGACTGAAAACGGCGCACCCGATAGGCCGCGTCGCGCAACCCGAAGAGATCGCGCAGTTCTACCGGTTCCTGGCTTCGGACCACGCGCGCTTCTTCACCGGCGCGGTCCTGATGATCGACGGCGGCTTCACGGCACAGTAACCCCTGCCACAGGCGCACGCCAACGACAGCGGCGGGGCACCCGCATCGGGTGCCCCGCCGCTGTCGTTGGCACGCACGCCTCTGCTCTGCTGTCAGATCACGGCTGCGGTACCGGCGCCTTCCCGTCGGTGGCCGGTGGCGTGTTCGGGGTTGCCGGCGTGTTCGGGGTTGCCGGCGTGTTCGGGACCGCCGGCGTGTTGTTTGGCGTCGCCGGCGCGCGCCCGTCGGGACTCGGGTCCACGCCCCTCCCCGTCGTCGGCGCGCCCGTCGCGGGGAGCGGGGCGGGAATGGCTTCCTGGATCCGCTTCTGCGTTCTGGGCAGGAGCTGTTTCTGCGTGTCCTGGCGGAGCGTGCGCGCCTCGCCCGGGTCGCGCACCACCCGCGGCGTCAGGAATACCAGCAGCTCGGTCTTGTTCTTGGACGTGGTGGTGGACTTGAACAGGTTGCCCAGGATCGGGATGTCGCCGAGCAGCGGGATCTTGTTGACCGTGGACGCGACCGTGTTGCGGATGACGCCGCCCAGCACCACCGTTTCGCCGTCCTTGACGCTCACGGTCGTCTGCGCCTCGCGCTGGTTGACGACCGGCGCGTTGAACTCCGTGTAGCGCACGAAGTCGTTCGCCGTCTGCGTCACGTCCATGGTCACGTAGCCGTTCGACGTGATCCGCGGCGTCACTGTCAGCACGATGCCGACGTCCAGGAAGGCATAGTTGAACAGGACGTTGCCGTTGACGTCTTCGCGCTGGCTCAGGACGTACGGCAGGCTCTGGCTGATGTTGATCTCGGCCGGCGAGTTGTTGCTGGTGAAGATGCGCGGCGTGCTCAGCACGTCGAACCGGCTGTCGCTCTGGAGCGCCTGCAGGAACACGCTGTACTGCGTGCCCGTGAGCGTGTAGCGCAGGCCCTGCGGCTGCGTGGTGTCCTGCTGGAGGCCGAAGGATGACGAACCGGTGCCGGTGGAGTTGCGCAAGCCGAAGGGGTTCTTGGTGTTGAAGCTCCACTCCACGCCGAACTTGCTGCTGGCGTCCAGGCTCGCTTCGACGATCAGCGTCTCGATCATCACCTGCTCGGGGATCCGGTCGAGCTGCGTCAGGATCTGCTCCACGAGCGCCCGGTTCTCGGGCGAGGTGACGATGATGACGCTGTTGGTGTTGATGTCGGGGACCGCCACCACCTCGCCGGTCAGGTCCCGGACGTTCACCACCCGGCCTTCGGCGTCGAGACTGGTGCCCTGCTGCTGTTGCTGTTGCTGCTGCTGCCCGCGGAAGCCGCCGCCGAAGCCGCCGGGCAGCTGCGCGACCTGGAGGCCCTGCTGGACCGAGACGGAGGTCGCCAGTTCGCCGGAACCGGCGGCGGGATCGGCCAGCTCGACGTCCAGTTCCGACGTCTCGGTCGCACGGCCGTTCCCGCCCGGCCGGTTGCCGCCGGGCTGGTTGTTGCCGGGCTGATTGTTCTGGCGCTGGTTGTTCTGGCGCCGGATCTGGTTGGCGTTGTTGAACTGCCCGCCGCCGACGCCGGTGTTGGCGGTGCCGGTGCGCCCGCCGAACGACTGGTTGAGCAGCTGGGCGATCAGGTCCGCGCGGGCGTTTTCCAGGGTGACGACGAAGGTGCTGTTCTCGAACGTCACCTCCGTGTCCAGCTCCTTGATGACCTTGGCGACGGTCTCCAGACTGTCCGGGGTCCCAGTCACGATCAGGGAGTTGGTGCGAGTCTCGGCGACGACCTGGCCGAAGGCGGCCTGCGCCGAGCCGAACCGGGCCGCCGCCTGGAAGCGCTGGTCGATCGGCACGTTCTGGCTCCCGATGCCGCCCCGCCCGCGCGGGGCGTTGCTGACCAGAACGTTCTGTACGACGGGCGCGAGCTGCGCCGCACTGGCGTACTGGAGGGGGAAGACCCGGGACTGCTGCGGCTGCTCGGTCTGCCGGTCGATCTGGTCGATAATCCGGCCGATCTGCTCGTGCATGCGCCCGGGCG
>CADCTO010000661.1 GCA_902805585.1 uncultured Armatimonadota bacterium
GGGGCGGGCAGGCGGATGGACTCCTGGCTCAACGCGGCGGCGCTGCTCGCCGCATCCCTGCTGCCCGACACGGCGCTCTTCGTCACCTGTGTCGGCGCGGGCGATCTTCGGGGCCGTCCACTTCCTGGCTTGGCGCACGGGCAAGCCCCTGGCCTCCTTCCTCGCCGCCTGCGCGGTCGCCGTGCTCATCGGCGCGTCCCTGCTGCCCTCCCTCCGGGGCTGGCCGCTTGAACGCCGCCCTGACTGCGGGCGGCGTCCTGTTTTCGTGAAAGAGCCTAACCTATGCCCTCTGCTTTATACGGCCTCGCCCTTGCCGCCGCACTGTCTTTGCTTCCTCTTCAAACGCTTCCCGCCGCTGCTGCTGCGCAGGATGCGGCCCCGTCTGTCTTTTATGTCGCGCTGGACGGCGATGACGGATGGTCCGGCAGGCTGCCCGCGCCGAACGCCGCAAAGACGGACGGTCCTTTCGCGACTCTGAAGCGGGCGCAGCAGGCCGTGCGGCCGCTTCTTGGGCAGAAAAGCGCCGCCACCGTTTTCGTGCGCGGGGGGTTCTATCCTTTAACGGAGCCGCTTGTTTTCGACCGGAGCGACGGCGGCGCAGCGCCGACCCTGCCGGCCGTCTACGCCGCCTTCCGGGGCGAGACGCCGGTGCTCTCCGGCGGCACCCGCATCACCGGCTGGCGGCGAACCGCGCCCGGCGGCCGCTGGGAGGTGACGCTGCCCGCGGTGGCGCGGGGCGAGTGGCGCTTCTCGCAGCTCTATGTGAACGGCGAACGGCGGCTGCGTCCCCGGCTGCCCAAGCGGGGCTATTACTATGTCGGCGGGAGCCTCCCGCCGACGCCGCAGTCGGTCGGCAAAGGCTACGACCGGTTTCATTACCGCGCGGGCGACATCGACCCGGACTGGCGCAATCGCGACGACGTCGATGTGCTGCTGCTGCAAATCTGGTCCATGTCGCGCTTCCCCATCGCCGATGTGGAGCCGACAGGGCGTGTCCTCACGCTCGCCGGGCACACGCGAGGACAAGCGTATAACTGGAGCCTGCCGCACGGCACCCGCTATCTGGTCGAGAACGTTCCCGAGGCGCTTTCCGAGCCGGGGGAGTGGTACCTGGATCGCAAGACCGGTGTCCTCACCTACCTCGCCCGGCCCGGCGAAGACCCGAACCGGGACATGGTGATCGCCCCGCGCCTGGAGCGGCTGCTGGAGGTGAACGGAACGGCAAACCTCGTCCTTCGCGGGCTCACCTTTGCCGACGCCGCGTGGAACCTGGGGCCGGGGGGGCTTAAGAACGGGCAGGCGGAGATAGGCATTCCCGCCGCGCTCCAGCTGACCGGGGCGCGCGACTGCGTGTTGGAAAACTGCACGGTCCGCAACATCGGGAACTACGCCGTCGGCTTCGGCCAGGGGACGCGGCGCTGCCGTCTAGAAAGCTGCACGCTGCGCGACATGGGCGCGGGCGGCGTCCTGCTCGGGGAGCAGCGCAACCCCGGCGACGACGCGCAGCGGGTGAGCCATAACACCATACGCGACTGCCTGATCGCCGAGGGCGGACGCCTGCACGCGTCGGGAGTCGGTATCTGGATCGGGCAGTCGCCCCACAACCTCATCGAGCACAACGAGATCGTCGACTTTTACTATACCGGCATCTCGTCCGGCTGGACCTGGGGCTATAACGACAACGACTCGCACCACAACCGCATCGCCTACAACCATATCCACCGGCTGGGGCAGGGCGTTCTCAGCGACATGGGCGGCATCTACACGCTGGGAATATCGCCGGGAACGGTGCTGGATCATAACCGCATCCATGACGTCCACGCCTATAACTACGGCGGCTGGGGGATCTACTTCGACGAAGGATCAACCGGCATCGTCGCCCGGAATAACGTGCTCTACAACACCAAGTCCGCGCCTTTCATGCAGCACTACGGCACGAAGAACCTGTTCGAAAACAACATACTGGCGTTCGGGCGTGAGGCGCAGCTTATGCGCGCGCGGGCCGATAACAACAAGAGCACCCGCCCGGGGGGGCAGCCGGACATGCGGGCGGAGTCGTCTTTCACGATCCGGCGCAACATCGTGTATGGGCGGAACGCGCCCGTCCTGGTGGGGGATTGGAGCGGCAGTAACTTCACCCTGGCCGAAAACCTGTACTGGGACGCCGACCCGAAACATCCGCCCTACTTTCCCGGCAACACCGCGCTGGCACAGTGGCAGTCTCAGGGGAGGGACGCAGGGTCGCTGGTCGCCGACCCGCTTTTCCGCGCGCCGGAGCGCGGTGACTTTACCCTGCGCGCCGGTTCGCCCGCCTCGAAGATCGGGTTCACGCAGATCGACGTCAATACGGCGGGCCGCCGTACCGGAGCGCCCTACGTTCCCAACGCCCCGCGCACCTTTCCCGCGCCGCCTTCGCCCCGGCCCTGGGTCGCCGATGACTTCGAAGACTCCGCTATCGGCGGACGGCCGAGCAGTTTATTGGCGGTCGTGAGCGAGGAGGGAGCCGACCCGGCCGGGACCGTCCGCATCAGCGACGAAACAGCGGCGACCGGCAAGCGCAGTTTGAAGATAGCGGACGCGGCCGGCCGGAAGAGCGCGGCGGCCCCCACCTTCAGCTACAAGCTCCGGCTCACCTACGGGGTCGTGACGAGCAGTTTCGCCTTACGCATCGAGCCGGGTGCGGTCATCACGCACGAATGGCGCGATGGGGAGACTCCCGTCAACCGCGGCCCGTCGCTCCGTATTGCCGCAGACGGCACGCTGACCGCAAACGGCAGGGTGTTGGACAAGCTGCCACTCCAGCGCTGGATGAACTTCACCCTTTCCTGCGCGCTGGGGTCCGCTGCGACCGGAACCTACGACCTGACCCTGCGCCTGCCGGGGAGCGCGCCGCCACGCCACTACACGGGCCTGAACTGTGACAAGGGATTCCGGTCGCTGCGCTGGTGGGGGTTTCTGTCGGAAGCCGACGCCCCCGGCGCCTTCTACCTCGACGACCTTTCCCTGACGGCACCGTGAAGCCTCTCCGGCTGATCGGCTTTTGCCGTCTCGCGTGGCAACCACAGCCGCAGCGCCCGTGACGGGCGGCACGGAGGCGGATGCGTGCCCGCTTGATCGTAAGAGCCGCGAGAACCTCCAGCATAGCCATCGACATCGCCGCGCCGGCGGGGCGTGCCCGGCAGGTGACGAGCAGCGGCACGGAACGGAGGCAAACGCCTCCCCCGGTCGATGCCCCCGGCACGCGGCCTCCCGTCGCGACCGCCGTTCTGGACGGCGACGGCGCGCGGGCCGGCGGACCGTGATTCTGTTCCGGACCCGCTGCCGGATCCGGGCGGCTTGGTGCCGGGCCTCGGGCCGCGAATCCGCCTCGGCCGGCCGCGGTTCTGATAAGTGCCGTTATCAGAACCCGAAGG
>CADCTO010000662.1 GCA_902805585.1 uncultured Armatimonadota bacterium
CCCGACTGGGAGTTTATCCCGGATCAATGGGAGGTCGAGGAGCTGGCCAAAGCGGTCAAGGAGAACACGGTCTACTGCGTCTGCGACGGCATCGCGCCCGACACGCTAGCGCAGCTTTTCGTCACGCCCGCCGGCAGCGTCGAGGAGGGCGTGGCGGCCGCTCTGGCCCGGCACGGCCCCGATGCCACCGTGGCCGCCATTCCCAAAGGACCCTATGTGATACCGTATGTGGCGAATGGCGAGGACCGGTCGGGGCATCGGGATGCCGTGGGGAAAACGGCACCGTAGCCGGGAATAGAGAATACGAGCGTCAACGTAAGGAGCCTTTCGTGTCACATCTGCATCGTCAAACCCATGAGTTCGATGTCTGCGTGATCGGCGGCGGCATGGCCGGCATGTGCGCCGCCATCGCCGCCGCCCGGGGCGGGGCGCGGACCGCCCTTGTCCACGACCGGCCCGTCTTCGGCGGCAACGCGTCCAGCGAGGTCCGCATGTGGATCTGCGGCGCCCATGGCAAGCACAACAAAGAAACGGGCCTTCTGGAAGAGATCCAGCTGGAGAACCTGTATGGGAACCCGTCCCTCAACTATTCGATCTGGGACGGCGTCCTGTACGGCAAGACCCATTTCCAGCCGGGCTTGACGCCTTTCCTCAACTGCTCCTGCACCGGCGCCGAGATGGACGGCGACCGGATCGCCAGCATCCAGGCATGGCAGCTCACCAGCCAGACCTGGCAACCGATCCACGCCCGGCAATTCATCGACTGCTCCGGCGACAGCATCCTGGCCGCGGTGACGCCCGCAGAGTTCCGCGTCGGCCGCGAGTCGCGGCGCGAGTTCGACGAGGACATCGAGCCCGCCGAGGCGGATCGAAGGACCATGGGCAACAGCCTGCTGATCCAGCTGCGCCGCACCGACGAGCCGCAGCCGTACACGCCGCCGCGGTGGGCGTATAAGTTCACCAGCCAGGAGGACCTGCCGCACCGGATGCGCGGCGTCAACGGCCACAACTTCTGGTGGATCGAGATGGGCGGGCTGGACGATACGATCAAAGACGCCGAAGCCATCCGCGACGAGCTGATGAAGGTCGGGTACGGGGTGTGGGACTACATCAAGAACCACGCCGCGGAGCGCGCCGTCGCGGGAAACTGGGCGCTGGAATGGATCGGCTCGCTGCCGGGCAAGCGCGAAAGCCGCCGTTATGCCGGCGACTACATTCTCACCCAGAATGACGTGCGCGCCGGCGGCGCCTTCGACGACATCGTCGCCTACGGCGGCTGGTCGATGGACGACCACCACCCGGCGGGCCTGCTTTATCCGGGCAAGCCGACCATCTTCCACCCCGCCCCATCGCCGTACGGCATCCCGTACCGCTGCCTGTACTCGCGGAACGTCGCGAACCTGCTGTTCGCCGGGCGCAACATCTCGGTGACGCACGCGGCGCTCTCCTCGACGCGCGTGATGGCCACCTGCGCCCTGATCGGGCAGGCTGCGGGAACGGCGGCGGCGCAGTGCGTCCGGCAAAACTGCGACCCGAGGTCGCTCAGCGGCGGCGAGCGCCTGCGCGCGCTTCAGCGCACCCTGATGGAAGACGACTGCTGGCTGCCGGGCCGCCGGCGCGATGTCTCCTGTCTGGCCCGGTCGGCGACACTTTCGGCACCGGGGGAGGACGCGCCGATCCTTCTGGACGGGATGGACCGCGACCGCGAGAACGAGTCCCACGCCTGGGCGGGCGCGGTCGGCAGCGCCGTCGAATACCGGTGGGACCACGCGGTCCGCGTGGCGGGCGCGCGGTTCACCTTCGACAGCAACCTGGCGCACCTCAAGCGCATGCCCTGCACCTACCCGCAGAAGGGGGGGCGCAACGCCGTTCCCGGCTCGCTGGTGAGGCGGTTTCGGATCGAGGCGATGGACGGCGCCCGGCGCTGGAACACCGTGTACCGGGAAGGGAACAACTACCAGCGGCTGGTCCGGGTGCCGCTGAATACGGAGACCACGGCGCTGCGATTCGTGCCGGAGCAGACGTGGGGCGACGAGACCGTCCGCGTCTTCGCCTTCGAGCCGCTGGAGACGTACGAGCCGAAGATCCCGCAGGCGGCCGACGGCCCGCACATCCGCGAGGTACGGGCCAGGGCCGACGCCGCCGACCTCGCCCCTCCGGAGAGTGGGCTGGAAGGCGGAACCAGAACCGGCCACAGTGCCTGAGAGGGACGAAGCCCGGGTGCATCCCGCCGCGCGAGAGGCCGCCGCCGCGCCCCCACCAATAGCCGGCGGCGGACCGACAGCGGACGCCGAGCACCGCGGCGTCCGGGCCGGGCCCCGCGGCGTCACCGCGCGGGCGGTCGTGCTCGGCCTCCTGGGCACCGCGGTCCTCTGCGCGGTCACCCCGTATAATAATTACAAGGTCGCCGCCACACTCCTCGGGGGCAACCAGTTCCCCATTTTCGCCCTTTTCGTACTGATCCTCCTGGTGGGCCTCAATATCCCCCTGCGCCGCCTCCGGCGCGCCCGGGCCTTCGCGCCGGGCGAGATGCTGACGATCTGGACGATGATCGTGGTCGCCTCCGGCATCCCCTCCTCGGGCATGATGCGCACCTTCATCCCCGGCATCGCCGCGCCGCTCTATTTTTCCAACAGCCAGAACGACTGGGAGCGAAAAGTCTGGGGCGGCATGCCGGAGTGGCTGAAGATGCACGACGCCGAAGCGGCGAAAGCCTTCTTCACCGGCTATCCGCGGGGGCAGGAGCGCATCCCGTGGGGCGCCTGGGCCGGCCCGCTCTTCTTCTGGGGTCTTTTCGCCGTCTTCTTCCTCGTCGCCTCGTTCAGCGTCGCCAACCTCCTGCGGCGTCAATGGGTCGAGAACGAGAAGTTCGCCTTCCCGCTGGTGACGCTGCCGGTCCTCCTGGCGGAGGAGCCGGAAGGGGGCAGGCCGGTAAACGGTCTGCTTCGCCGGCCGCTGCTCTGGCTCGCGGTCGCGCTCACCAGCGCCCTCCACACCCTCCGGGGGACGCACCTCCTGTACCCGACCGTGCCGGACGTCCCGCTGCAGTGGAACCTGAACGACTACCTTACGGTCCCGCCGTGGAGCCAGATCGGCCTGTTCCCGGCGATGGTCTTCTTCCTGGTGATCGGCCTTTCGTACCTGCTGTCCGCCGAGGTCGCCTTTTCGCTCTGGTTCTTCTTCCTGTTCTACAAGCTGGAGATCCTGGTCTGCGCGATCTACAACTGGGATATGCGGGCGCCCCTGGGCTGGTACAGCCAGAAGCTGTTCCACGCGCTCCAGGCTTTCGGAGGAGCGACCGGGCTGCTCGTATGGACGCTCTGGACGGCCCGGGGGCATCTGCGCGCGGTGTGGCGAAAGGCGATGGGCGGGCCGCAGTCTTCCCGGATCGATGACTCGGCGGAGATGCTCTCCTATCGCGCCACCGTAACGGGCCTGATCCTCTCCTACGGCGGCATGGGGCTGTGGCTGTATCTGGCCGGGGTGCCGCTCATCCTGATCGCGCTCTCGCTGTTTCTGACCACGCTGGCCCTGGTGGTCATCTCGTGGCTGGTCTGCCAGGCGGGGATGCTGTTCATGGCGATGCCCTACGGCAACATCGACCTCGTTTCCTCGACGGTGGGCACGGCCTCCTTCAAGATCCCGCCGCTCTACACGCTTTATAACGCGGAAGGCTCGTTCATCTACAACACGCGGGAGATGGTGATCCCCTCTTTGCTCAACGGCGCCAAGACGGCGGACGCGGCGCGCTTCCCGGTCCGCCCGCTGTTGTGGGCGACGGTCGCGTCGGTCGGCACGGGGCTGGTCGTCTCCGCGTGGGCATCCCTGTGGCTGCCGTATCACAACGGCGGCGGCAACGCGATGGCGAACTCCTGGACCTACAGCACCGGGCCGCAGCTTCCGCTGCGCATCTTCGGCGCCGCGGCATCGGTCCCGTACGTCGGCTCCTGGACGAACGCGCTGCACATCCTCGGCGGCTTCGTCGGCGTCTTCGGCCTTCTGGCGGCGCGCTCCTTGTGGAACGTCGGCCTTCACCCCGTCGGCTTTCTGGGCGCCTCGACGCATGCCGTCCACTCGCTGTGGTTCTCGTTCTTCCTGGGGTGGCTCTGCAAGCGGCTGATCCTGCGGTACGGCGGGATGAAAGGCTACGCCACGGCGCTGCCCTTTTTCCTGGGCCTGGTCGTCGGCGACGTCCTCAACGCCGTCGCCTGGGTCGTCCTGGGTTATCTGACGAACACGGGCTACAACATCATGCCTACCTAGCGCGGCTGCCACCGCCACGGCAATCACGGGTTCGAGGCCGGCGCGAGGTGGCCCCTGACCGGTCTCGCCCTTCTCGTCCGCGCGTTACCGGTACACGGCATGGGAGGAACACCGGAGGCGGGCGCGGAACTGTCCGCCGTAGACTCACAGTCGACTGGCCGCCCGCGTTCGCGCGGCGCCTCGACGATCGATCGGGGGACGACGATGACCTTCTTCAGGCCCGCCGCGCCGGCGCTGGCGCTGGCGCTCTTCTGCCTCTCCCTCCTTGCCCTCCCGGCGTGCTCCCCGCGCAAGCCGCTGGCCGCGCGCTCCGAGTCGCTGGCCGACGCCCGGAAAGGGTTCACGACGCGCCCCGCGGGCGCGCGCGGCGGGGGCCCGGTCGAAGCGCCGCCCCCCAACACCGTCGGCGTCGTCAGTTACCCCTCGGCGGCCGGCCCGCTCGCCGCCTACCTGTCGCCGGACCCGCGCGACGGCCGGCGCCAACCCGCCGTCGTCTGGATCACCGGCGGCGACTGCAACTCGATCGGCGACGTGTGGTCCCCCGCGGACCCGGCCAACGACCAGACCGCCGGCATTTTCCGCTCGGTGGGGATCGTCACGATGTACCCGTCGCTGCGCGGCGGCAACCAGAACCCCGGGGTCAAGGAGGGCTTCTACGGCGAGGTGGACGACGTCATCGCCGCCGCCCGGTACCTCCAGACGGTGCCCTACGTCGACCCGCGGCGCGTCTACCTGGGCGGGCACAGCACCGGGGGCACGCTGGCGCTCCTGGTCGCGGAGGTGACGAACGGCTTCCGGGGGGTCTTCGCCTTCGGGCCCGTGGAGGACGTTTCCGGCTACCCGCCGGAGTACCTGCCGTTCGACACCTCGAACCGGCGGGAGGTGGAGCTGCGGTCGCCCGGCTACTGGCTCTCGTCCGTCCGCTCCCCGGTCTGGGTCATCGAGGGCACCGGCGGGAACATCGACTCGCTCCGGGCGATGAAGGCGGCCAACAAGAACCCGCTCGTCCGCTTCGTGGAGGTCCAGGGCGCGGACCACTTCTCGGTGCTCGGGCAGGTCAACGGGCTGATCGCCGGCAAGGTCCACACGGATACGGGGCCGACGTGCAACATCGCCCTGACGAGCGAGGAGGCCAGTAAGCTGTTCGGTCGCTAGGCCCCGCGCCTGTCCACGACGGTGTGCGCGGGGCGGAGCGGCGTCAGGGGCAGTTCCGGGCGCGGTCGGGAATCCTGAGTGAACAAAATGCGCCACCGGTCGTTCAACCTCATTCCTTGGCTGCTGGCGGGGGCGGCCCTGATGATGTGCTGCCCCCCGGGTACGGCCGCCGTACCCGCCGTGACGATGCGCCTGAGGAACCCCTTTTTTGACATGGTCCTGCACAGGAACGGGAGCGTCACCCGCCTGCGCACGGACCCGGCCGGGACCGGCAACATCAAGGCGACCGAGTTCGCGCGCAGCCTGCGTCCCGAGAACTGGGAAGCGGTGACGGAGACGCGCCTTGCGGGGACGGCGAGCCGCGCCACACTGGGGCCGCTCCGCGTGTGGCAGCCGCTGCCGCTTGTCGTCGCGGATCCCGCAAAAACAACGCGCGCGGATAAGCTGCTGCCGGGGCAGACGCTCGCGCAGAGTTTTCGGGTGCCGCAGGGCGCCGTCCTCGATGCGGCCACGGTACGCATCCCCACCTGGAACACCAAAACCTCCGGGGCGAAGTTGCGGCTGTTTCACGGGACGCGCCTGCTTGCCGAGCGACGGATCACGAACGCGGTGGATAACACCTGGCAGGAGATACGGCCGCCGACGGCGCAGGGGCCGGGACGGTACCGCGTGGAGATCGCCGAGCCGGTGGGCGAGATCGGCTGGTGGACACGCCCCGGGGACGCCTACCCGGAGGGGCAGGCGCTGCGAAACGGCGTCCCCGAGACCGCGGATCGCGCGCTCCGCGTGGCGGCCCGGCAGGCGGTGGGGAACGGGACGCTTCGTTTCTCCCTGGACGGAGCGACTCTGACGATAGACACGGAGCTAACGCCCACGGCGGCGGCACCGGCATCCCCCCATCCCAGGGACGCCCTGCCGTGGCGATGGCAGACGACCTGGACCAGGCGCGGCTACGATTGCACGCCCAGGTCGGGGGTGGTCTTCAGCCGCTTTTTCTCGGACAACCAGCGGTACATGGCCGCCGCGCAGCTGAAACGGCGCGACCACGGCGGCCTGACCTTCACCGGCGCCCGATGGATAGAGATGGAAGGCAACGAAAGCGCGGACCTGCGCCTGGAGGGCGACCGGCTTGCGCTGCACTGGGAGATGACCGAAGATTCCCTTTCGCTCCGACTGGATACGGCGCAGAACCGGGAGGAGGGGACCGGGGCCCTGCGTTCGCGCCTCCGCGTGACGACGCGGGCGCGCACGGACTCGGTCCCCGCCGCCTACCCGCGCTTCTCCTTCGCCGACAGGCGGCTGACGGAAGACACGAACCGTTTCTGGTGGGAGCGCGCCTTCAGTTATCCGAGCCCGGCCCTGCCCGCCGCCTGGTTCGAGTGGATGGCGATCACCCGCTGCTGGGTGGGCGGCCCGGCGCGCGACGGGGAGATGCGGCAGCTGGAAACCTACCCGATGACGCCGGAAGGGTACGTGCATACCTGGCGGCAGGACGTCGGCTGGCCCCTGCGGCCCAAGCCGACCACGGACACCCGCCATTCGGACACCAACGCCCGGTTCGTCCTGGCCTGCTGGCGCTACTGGCGCTGGAGCGGGGATGACGCCTTTCTGCGGCGGCAAGCCGACCGGCTGCGCCGCGCCATGCGCTATCAGCTTCGGAACCTGCGGGGTGCGGAGGGGCTGATCGTCACGGAAAGCAAGGACATCCGGGGCCGCCACCGGGACCAGGGCAACAACTACTGGGACATTCTGCCGTTCGGCCATCTGGACGCGTATGCCAACGCCGTCTTTTACGGCTCCCTGCAGGCGATGGAGGAGATGGAAACGGCGCTCCGGGGCGACGGCGCGCCGTCGCCCGGCACGGACTATGGTGCGCTGCGGGAAAAGGCCCGTGAGCGTTTTAACGCGGTCTTCTGGGACGCGGCGAAGGGGCGCTATATCGGCTGCGTGGACGTGGACGGCAAGCGGCACGATTACGGCTTCACGTTCGTGAACATCGAGGCGCTGTACTACGGACTGGGGGACGCGGAAAAGGCGCGGCGCGTCTACCGCTGGATGGAGACCGAGCCGACCTCCTCCGGCAAGGCGGACACCTATACGCGCTTCGTCTTCGCGCCGCGCGCCACGACCCTGCACAACCCGATGTGGAGACCGGACGCCCCGCCCGCCGAGCTGCGCTCCCCGACGCCGCCCTGGTGGGTGTCGTGGTGGGGGGGGACGCCGTACGAGGAGCAGTGCCAGGACGGCGGCGCGATCCTGTACGTTTCCTATTTCGATCTGATGGTCCGCCTGCGCTACTTCGGCGCGGAGAACGCGTGGAAACGCTGGCAGGAGATATTGGGCCGTTACCGTCTGCCCGACCGCCTCAGCGGCGGCGCGCCCCTGTACACGGGCGAGAAGCCGCAGCAGGAGGACGCGGGGCAGGTGGGCGTGGACTACCCGTTCCCCGAAAGCGGCATGGTGCCCTGTTTCCTGCTTTACGGGATTCTCGGGCTGGACGCCACGCCGGCGGGCCTTCAGATCACCCCGCGCCTGCCGCAAGCCCTGAAACGGGCCGAGGCGCGGAACGTCGTCTGGCACGGGGCGACGCTGACGGTCCGCGTCACCCCAAAGACGGTGGAACTGCGCGGCAGGAAACGTGACGGGAGTGTCCTCTCCAAAAGCGCCGCACTATCGGCGACCGGCAGCGTCCTGATTCCGGCCGCCGAGGTGACGGCGCGATGATCGTTGCCGCGCAGCGATAGGTCAGGCGCGTCGGGCCACTACGGATTGCCCGGGATCCCCACAATGCCGGGACGCAAGCGGGGCCGCTGCCCGAGGGGGGCTCACCGGACGCCTGCGGAGGCGGCGCCGGGTGCTGCGCCCGCGCCCGCGCCGGGCACGACAAGTTTCAGCGCGTGATCCTTTTTGGTGACGTTGCCCGCCCCGTCGACCGCTTTCACGTAGAAGGTGTAGGCCCTGCCCGGCGACAACCCCGTCAACGGCGCGCGGTGGAGGCGGCCCGTATACGTGCGGAACCGTCTCGTCATCGCCGCGTAGGGCACCCCCGGCGTGAGCGCATAGCGGCACTCCGCCATCTCGCTGGTGGTCACGGCGAGGGTACCGGGCTGCGGCGCCTGCGCGGCTGACGCCGCCGCCGAGACGACGGGAGCCGCCTTGTCCCTCGCGGGGTCACGGTCCAGCATCTTCAGGGTCCGCACGAAGTCGAAACTCCAGCGGTAGTTCTGGCTGAACGGCTTGCCCTGGTCCAGCCACGCCCGCTTCACCCCGCCGCTGAAGACCCGCTTGCCCCGCGCCAGGTACTTCGGGTCGCCGGTGCGCTCGTAGAGATAGGAGTACACGGGCACGATCAGCAGGTTCAGGTCCGGGGCCGGTTCCCTGCCGCCGGAGAAGTGCTGGACGTTGGTGTAGGCGAACGCCTCCTGCTCCGCCAGCCACCAGTCCCAGATGCCGTCCGCACCGGCCCGGATCGCCGGGACGACGCGCGGGTCGCCCGTCTTCCGTTCGTACTCGATCAGCGCCTCGGCGGTCAGGGCGAACATGAAGGGCCGGACGTAGTCGGCGCTCTTGCTGACGAACCACTGGTCGATGTGGCCGAGCGCGATATCGACCATCGCCGCGGCGTGCGGGTGCGGTTCGCCGCCGACCTCGTCGCTGTCGAGAAACGAGAGGATGCGGTAGGCCGTTTCGCGGCTGGCGTCCGGCGAGATGCTCCAGGCCAGCGGGGTGGCGGGGTTGGCCCCGGCCGCGTTCTTGGCCAGCACGAGAACCCCCTCGCGCGAGCGGGGGTCCGCCGTGCGCATATAGTGCTCCCGCATCCCGTGCGTGAAGATGCGCCAGCCGGGGATGCCCCCCTTATTCGCGAGCACGTACCCGTCCCGGTACAGCGTGTGCACCCGGTCCGCGCAGCCCAGCCACGAAGCGTCGCCCGTGTAGTCGGCGATCTGCTGGTAGACCCGCGCGCCGTCGTAGTACCACACGTTCCCTTCCCAGAGGCCTCCCGATTCAAGCCGCGTGCCGCAGTGCATCTTGCCTTTGGCGGTCATGTTCGCTTCCCACTGCGCGAGGCCCGGGATCGGGCCGACCGGGCCGCGCCGGACGGGCTTCTTCGGAGGAACGGGAACGGGCCGTACGGTGAACGGGACGTCGATACGCTTCGCCGCGACCCCCTCGCCGCCGCCCGCCACGACACGGACGCGGCCCGGGCCGACCGGCGCACGCTTGAGGTCAACGGCCAGCGTCGCCGAGCCGTCCGTGTTCCAGACGGTCGCCGTCTTCTGCCCCGCCCCATAGCCCTGGAGGAAGGAAAAAGACACGCCCGGCGAGGACGCACCTTCGTCCACGGACAGATCGATGTTCCGCGGCGTCCCGGCGATCAGCTTCGACCCGACGGCCACATACAGGGTGCGCCCGCGCGTGCCGTTGCGGGGCCCGGTGACGGTCACGGCGAACTCGAAGGGGGCGCTCGTATCGACCGTCGTGGTGAACGGCGCGTCGACGGCCTGCGATGCTTCCTTCCCGGCGGCGTCGCGCGACGTTATCCGGTAGTGGTAGGTCGTCGCGGGCCGCAGGCCGGAAAGGACCACTTTATGCTCGGTGACAAGCGCGGGGCTTTCCGGGGAAGCGTTCTCATACGCCGGCGTGGTCCCCCACCGCACCCGCGACGTGGACGGCCGGTCCGTCTTCCACGTGATCGTCGCGCCTCTGAACGTCACCTCCGAAGCGGCGGGCGCGGAGATCGCGGGCGGCTTCTTGTCGTCCGCCGCATCCTGTCCCGCCGCCTTCAGGGCCCCGCCCGCCGCCAGCGCGAGCGTTACAACGGCGGCCGAAAGGAGGATCATCGTGCGCGACCCTGCGCGCGGCAAAACGAGAGAGCGAGACGGCTGCATGGCCTTCTTTCCTGTTCGCATATCGTGATGCCTTTTTACTTCGCCTGGAACGCCGCATGCTCCTTCGCCCACGGCCGGCGCCCCGTAACACGTTTCCTGCCGCGCGCCGGTCAGGGCGACGCGTGGGGGCGGTGTGGTCGCCGGCCGAACTCCACCATCACGGGATAGTGGTCCGAAGGGAACCGGCCGTTCAGGCCGTGGGTGATGGTGACACACCGCTCGACGCGGAGCGCCGCCGGGCGGAAGAAGAGGTGGTCGATGCGCCCGGGCCAGCGCCGGCGGCCCCGCCCCGCGTGGAACGTCTCGTTCGGCCCCTCGCGGTGCGCGGCCGCCTCCAGGGCGTCCCGGAAGTTGGGCGCGCCGCCGTGTCGGGCGCAGTCGCGCAGCAAGCAGCGGTGGATGGCGCCCCCCGGCGCGGCGTTGAAGTCCCCCATCACCACCTGCGCCGTCCCGTCCCAGTCCCGCTGCAGCCGCTCCCAGAGGACGAGGGCGCTCCGCTTTGCGGCCCACGGCAGGAAGTCGACGTGCGTGTTGAAGATGCTGATCGGACGGCCGTTCTCCAGGGACTCGAAGCGCGCCCAGTTCACCACCCGCGGCAGCCACGTCCCGGGCAGCACGCTCCCGGGCTCGTCGGCGTCGTGCGACAGCCAGAACGCGCCGTGCGCGGCGACCCGGAACAGGTCGCGCCGGTAGAAGAGGGGGCACCACTCCCCCGCGTCCTGCACGCGCTCGCCGCGCCGCGCCCACTCGGGCAGGCGTGTCTGCCCGCTGACGGGGCCGGGCACCACGTCGTATTCCGGGTGGTCGCGCACCAGATGTTCCAGCTGGAGCTCGGTGGCCTCCTGGAAACCCACCACGCACGGGCGCCACCGGTCGAGCACTTCCTCCACGAGTCCGCGCCGCGCGGGCCAGTCCCCGGCCGCGCTCCGCGCGCCGTGGTAAAGCACGTTGAACGTCATGACCCGCAGCGGCGAGTACGGCAGGAGGGCAGCATCGCGGGCAGGCGAGGGCCCCGTCCCGGAGGCGTGCATCGGGGGGCGGTTCATGATCGGAGCGCGCGCCGCCGCGCCTCCAGTTCGCGCGTGACGAGTTCGTAGTCGCCGGACTCGTCCACGTCGATCGCGATCTCCGGGCTGTCGACCCGCACGGGGATGATGCCCACCCCCAGCCGTTTCGACGCGATCGCGGCCATCTGCTCCATGGTCAACGCCCGCAGCAGGAACGCGCCGAAGACATAGCTCAGCGCGATGCGCCACCCGCCCGTGAGCGCCGAAGCGGCCCCGTGCTTGCGGCGGCGGTAGAGCCGTTCCAGGAGATCCGCTATCCCGGGCGTCTCGAACACCCCGGGCTCGATCAGGGCGAGGTTGCCGTGGTAGACCGCGCCCTCGCGGAAGACCATGTGCCCTTTCCGCGTTCGGGCGAAGGGCCCGGTGAACGCGCGCCGCAGCACGGCCGAAACGTAGATGTTCAAAGGGTAGGGACTCTGCGCCGCCGCGGCGCAGGCGTCCAGGAACGTCTGGACGCTCGCGCTCGTCACCAGCGGAAGGTCCGACGTGGTGAAGAGGACCCGGTCGCGGTCCTTCAGGTGGGGCAGCACGTTCAACACGCTCGCCATCGGGGAGTCGCCGCCGGGGACGTATTCGCACGCGACGCGGCATCCGTTGGCGGCGAGGGCGTCGCGCACCTGTGCCTCGGGTCCGGCCACGACGATGCGCCGCACGGCGGGCAGGTCGCACAGGGCCTCGATCGTGTACTGGATCGCCGGCTTGCCCGCGAACGGCAGGAGCGCCTTGTAGCCGGGCGTATAGCCGGCGTAAAGCGGGATCTTGTTGACACCGCCCGCCAGTATCACCGCGTCCAAGGTTTGCGTCGCCGTTCCCAAGGCTGCTCCACCCCCGTCTTATTCTTCCCGTTTTCCGCTCCAGATCCGCATCGGCGGCTATCCAGCGGGCACCGACGACTGGGCCGGTCCCACCAGCAAAGTAGCCGACGCCTTTTCGCGGATGCCGGGCCGCGGCGCGCGCCGCGGCCGGGGCAGGATATGTGGCCCGGAGCCCCGAAGAATGCTTGGAAGCGGCGGCCCCGCCCGCCTGCCGCCGCCGCTCCGGTTGAAGCGTTCGCTGACCGCCGCGCTCTGATGTGCATACCGGACGATCCGCGGGCTCGCGTCGTCCGGAGGAGAACACAATGCCGCCCCTTCGCCCGCTCGCCGTCTGCGCGGCGGCCGCCGCCGCCTGGTTTTTCTGCGCCCCCGCGGCTCCGGCGCAGGAGGCGCCCCCCCCCGCCGCCCCCCGTCAGCCGCCGCCCGCGCCGCCGCCTATCCGGACGCTCGACGAGGCGCTGGAGCTGGTCGCCTGGGACCCCGCCCGGCGCGGTTCGGCGCTGCTGGCCCTCGACCCCGCGGGCACGCACCCGTACCAGCCGCCCTTCCGGCCCGGCGAGCCCTACGTCCCGCCCGCGCCGCTGCCGCCGCCGCCGCGCTCGGGCGGCTACCTGCTGCGCACCATCGCCGGGCACTTCGGGCGCAAGGTCTTCCCGCTGGGCACCCTGACCGTGCTGGCCCCGGCCCAGATGACCGTCCTGAACGCCGACCCCGGCGAGGCCGACCCGCTGGCGGGCCTGCGCTCCGACGAGAAGCTGCGGTTCCTGCAGGCCTCGCTCGATCAGGCGCAGTGGGCCAGGCTCGGCAGCGCGCAGGGGCTCGGTCTGGGCGACCTGTCGGCCGGCGAGCAGCGCGCCCTGTTCCTGTCGATCCTGCCCGACCCGTTCCGGGTGCAGAAGGTCACCTTCATCAAAGGCGGCTACAACAGCAGCGGCGGGACCGACACGACCGTCACGCTCAGCCAGGCCCAGCGCGCCGCCGTGCGCCTGCGCCTGCGGCGCGCGCTCCACTGGAACTACGAGTCGGCGAGCAGCCCGAACTCGTTCTACAGCTTTGGCACGAACGCGTCCGGACCTGAGGGCCAGGAGGGCTACGTCCTCCAGAACATGGGCGGCTATCACGGCGGCAGGGAGGCCTACGGAGTGGCGCTGGGGGTCGAGGCCCCCAACCGGCTCAAGCGCGGCCAGCTCGACTTCGAGGCCGCGGCCCTGGGCGCCCCCGTGCCGCTGGAGGGCGCCGCCACCGTGGGCGAGTTGGTGAAGCGCGTTTCGCAGGCGACCCGCGTCGAGCTACACGCGGACGCCCGCGTCGGCCGCCTCCCGGTCTGGACGCGGGGACAGTCGGCGCGCGCCGGCGACGTCCTCAAGGCGCTGTGCCTGGCCGTGACCGGCACCTTCCGCCGGGTCGGCAGCGGCGGTGCAGCCGCCTTCGTGCTGACCGACGACGTGGCCGGGATCGGGGCGCGCCGCGCCCGCCTGGCCGAGTGGGCCGAGCGGGCCGAGGCCCGGAAGCGCGAGATCGAGATAAAGCTGCGCGAGCGCATCCTCGCCCAGCGGCCCGCGCAGCACATCGGCTTCGACGGCGCCGACCCGCTGGCCCCCGGCGAGGGCCTGCGAAAAAAGCTCGACGAGCACCTGGCCGGGAGAAGCGGCTACGGCGGATTGCCCACCGCCGTCGGCGACCTGCCCGAAGGCGTGCGGGCGCAGGTCCTGGAGCGGGCGGCGACGTTCGGCAACAGCACGCAGGAGAACGGGCAGCCGGTCCAGCTCCGCACCGACCGCGTCCACGTCCAGGTCCAGCTGCGCCTGTCGCTGCTCGTGCCCGGTGCGGGCGAGATCGAGGACGCCGGCGGCGGCATGGGGGGCGGCGACATGAACATCGCTTCCCTGCTGCCCCCGCCGACAGGCGCGCCGCCCCCGCCCCCGCCGGGCGCGCCCCGGCCGCCCGAAAGCCCCGTCGCCCTGCCCGAGGCCGTCGCCGCGCGCGGCGCCC
>CADCTO010000663.1 GCA_902805585.1 uncultured Armatimonadota bacterium
TCGTTCACCGTGGTGGTCCCGCCGGAAAGGGGGGGCGTGGTGGTGGTGGTGGTGGTGGCGGCGGTGGAGGGAGTGATCGTCGTTGCCGAGTAAGCCGTTGAAGGGGCGGAAGCCGCTGCCGCCGCGGGTGCGCCGGGCGTGGGCAGGAAGTCGGTCCGCGCGGTCGCCGCCGAGGTCGACGCGGGCGCCGTCGCCGTGGAGCCTCGCTCATCGACATCGGACGCGCCGTCGCGGTTCAGGATCTGGGCGACCCGGGACGCGAGGGCGTCCTCGGCCTTGACGGCCACGAGCACGCCGCCCCCGCGCACGCCCTCGTTGTAGCGCGCCGCGTCCTCTTCGGGCACGCCCGCGTGCGTGAGCGCGCCGACCAGGCCGCCGACCACGGCGCCCGTACCCGCCCCGAGCAGCATGCCCATCAGCCAGCCCGCGCCGGCGATCCACCCGAGGCCCGGGATGGCAAGCCCCGTCAGGCCCAGGAGCAGGCCCGCCACGCCGCCGATACCCGCGCCCTTGACCGCGTCATGCCCGATGGCGCTGCCGGTGTCCTCGGCGGACCCGCTCGTGCCTGCGCCGCCCGCGGCATCGGTCGGCACGTGTCTGCCGCCTTCGTTATTAGCGACGACGCTGATGTCGCTATGCGCGACGCCCGCGCTTTCCACGTCGAGCGCGGCCTGCCGGGCCTGATCCATGTTGTCGAACAGTCCTACGATGGTCTTCATTGTATTTCTCCCATAGTCCCAGTCGGACCGTTGGGTTTTCCCCATCCGGGCAGCGAATCAACCAGCGGCGCGCCCGGATGTCCGTCTCAATGCGTCCGCGACACGGTCCGGGCGGGCTCCTGTACACCGGGGGCGGCCGAGAGGCTGGAGCGATCCAGTTCCTCGCGCGCCGCCGCTACGGAGTCGGCTTCCACGGCGACACGCCGCACCGCCTCGGCCGTTTCCACCAGCCCGGACAGGTCGCCCGCGTCCGTGTCCAGGGCCCCAAGGCTCGCACGCAGCGTATCCACCTGCGCCGCGATCTCCTGCCGGACCGCGGCCGCACGCCGCACCACCAGGGCCGATCTCGCGACGGTGTTGGCACGGCGTAGAAGCGACTGCGCCCGGCGTTCCAACGAGCCGGCCGTGATGGCGTCGGGTTCCGCGGCCGCCTCCGACAGCAGCCCGCCCGCCTCGCGGCGGAGGTCGTCCGCGTTGTCGGTGGCGTGCGGCACGGCCGGGAGACGGTCCAGGGCTCCGCCCAGCGTGCGCAGGGCGTCCCGCACCTGGTTTTGGCCGTCCGCGGGGACGGTCTGCCGCATGGCGTCCAGGACCAGGGTCAGGTAGTTCCGTTCCAGGTCGTCGCGGGCGGCGGCGATCAGCGCCTCCACTTCCTCAGCCGTCAGCCTTTGCCGCGCCCGGCGCAGCGCCCGCCGGATCATGAAGCTTGGTATTGCCAGCCCGCCCGTCCCCAAGACCGCGCAGCTCGTTGCGAGTTTGGTCCCCGAATCGTCCCCGAGCGCCGCCAGCAGGAGGCCCAACAGGGCGCCCGCGAGCGACGACCCGGTGGTCCACTTCAGGAGAGAGAGCACGGGCACGCGCAGGGCGTCGAGCACCGCCGCCTCCACCCCGGGCGCGACGCCCGACTCCCGCGCCAACAGCCGCCCCACGGGTCCCGATCGTGATGGGACCGGGCCGGAGGGGAGGTCGGCGGGCCCGGGCTCCGGCGAGGCCCGCCGGCGCACGATGACCATGTGCTGTTTCGGCCCGAGGTCCTGCGGAAAAACGTCCATGATACTCACCTGCCTGGCCGCGGTCTCGGAGCGTCCTGGTCCTGTGACACGTCCGACCCCCGAAAGGGTGCGCGCGGGCCGTGGCGTCCCGGACATCAGTGTATTCTACCTGCGCCGCCCCCACTGCCTGCCACGTCCTCGGCCGACCGCGGTTCGGTGGCGCGCCGCGCTTGACAATAGCGTGCAGGCGGATTATACTCCCTGACACACCCGGCCCGAAACCGTTCGAGTCGCGTACACGGGAGGTGAGACGGATGGGAGACAAGTCCCCGAAGTCGGTCAGCAAGCAGTCCGCGCAGAAGCAGGCGAAAAACACCGCCGCGAAGGACAAGAAGCAGGCGAACGCAGCCAGCAGCGCGTCGCCGCCGCCGGCCCCGAAGAAGTAGCGAGAAGGCGCATGAAAAACGCGGCCCCGGGTGGGGCCGCGTTTTTCTTTTTGGTGCCGAGGAGGGGACTTGAACCCCTACGCCCTTGCGAGCACTAGCTCCTGAAACTAGCGTGTCTGCCAATTTCACCACCTCGGCAGGGCACAGTCATTTTACGCCACCTTCGGGCCCGTGTCAAGAGCGCCGGGTGACGATTCCTTGCCGGGCCGCGTACGCTAGGGTATAATGGAACGCGAAGGGTGATGCCGCCGTGTTTGGATTAGGTGCACAAGAGATTTTGATCGTTCTGGTGATCGCGCTGCTGGTCTTCGGCCCTACCAAGCTGCCGGAGATCGGGCGGCAGATCGGCGGGGCGATGCGCGAGTTCCGGAAGATGACGGGCGACGTGCAGCGCGCGTTCGACCTGGACGATTACACGCGCGACCGCTACAGCTACAACGAGCCGGCCACCTACCAGGACGAGGTTCACGCGACCTGGAACGGGAACGACGCGGACACGCCGGCGGCCTCGGACGCCGGGGCGGAGGCCACGGCGCTGACCGTCGCGCGCGGCAACGGCGCGCAGGTCTATGACGACGCGCGCCCCTGGTCCGTGGAGGACGATGGCGAACCGTACGCCGCTGAGTCCGCGTCCGCGTACGGCGACGACCAGGCGGACTACCGGAACGAGCAGACGAGCGTTGCGGTGTTGACGGCGGAGCCGCCGGGGCCGCCGAACAAGAAAGAGGAATCGTGATGATGTGGACCGGACCGATGGCCTATATCGGGTCTCAAGAACTGCTGATCGTGGCCGGGGTTTTGGTGTTGCTCTTCGGCGCGTCCAAGATCCCGCAGCTTGCCCGGGGTATGGGCGAGGGAATCCGCGAGTTCAAGAAGTCGATGGACCCGGACGACACGACGAACTCGACTCCGGGCACCGCCAAGACGGACACCGATGAGCCGTCCACGACGGTCGTGAAGTAGGCGGAGGGGGACTTCGTTGCAGATCGCGATCACCATTTTCACCGTCCTGCTGGTCCTGCTGTCCATCGGGCTGGTCATCGTCGTCACGATGCAGACCCCGAAGAGCGAGGGCTTCGGCGGCGGCGTGCAGAACACGCCGTCCTCGAACTTCCGGGGCAAGGCGGGCCACGACGAGATCCTTTCGAGCTACACGCGCATGATCGGCATCGGCTGGTTCGCCACGGCCTTCGTGCTGGCGATCCTGAACGACCTGGCCAACCGGTCCTGAACCGCGG
>CADCTO010000664.1 GCA_902805585.1 uncultured Armatimonadota bacterium
GTCGGGCCCCGCTCCAGGCACCCCTCTCCCATTATTGGGAGAGGGGACGGGGGTGAGGGCCGTTAATTCGCCCCGCCCTTGCCGGGCTCCAGCTCCGCCATGTTGGGCGCCGTGTCGCTGGCCTCCGTGCCGGTGCCCGCGTCTCGGGGATGGCCACCGGCGGGCGCAGTCGAGAGCGGGTCGTTCTCGGCGGTGCCGCCCTGCGCGACCTCCTCGCCGGGCACCTGGGCGGGGACCGTGCGGCCCGCATCACCGCTCAGCCCGTCCGCGACTCCGTTGCGGGATTCGCCATTTGCGGCATACCCGTTGGCGTGCGTATTCATGCCGTTCGCGCCGACCGGCACCTTGCCCTGACCCGCCACCTGGACCGGCGTCGGCGAGGCCGGGGCGTCGGTCGTGTACTTGCGCGGGCGCGGCTTGACCTGCGAAAGGTCCACGCTCTCGTAGCGGATGGCCGGGCTGTCGGGCGTGTGCTCGGCGACCGTCGTCTTCTGGAAGTTCGCGTCGTCGCGGTCCGGGAAGTCCGGCTTGTAGTGCGCGCCGCGCGACTCGTCGCGCTGGAGGGCGCCGCGGGTCATCACGCGGGCCAGGACGAGCATGTTGCCGAGCTGGCGGGTGAACGGGAGGACCTGGTTCGTCCAGCCGGACGCGTCCGAGACGCCGATGCGCTGGTAGCGCTCCTGCAGCTCCTGCAGCTTCGTTTCCGTCTGCCGCAGGCGGTCGTTGTAGCGCACGACGGTCATGTTCTCGGTCATGAGCTGGCCCATCTCGTGCCACAGCTCGAACGGGTTCTCCGGGCCGTTCATCGCCTTGATGCGCTCGTACTGCTCGGTCCGCGCCCGAAGCTGCGCCCCGAACTCGGGGTCCGTGCCGTCCGGGTGCGCCTCCAGGCCGTCCGCGTACTTGCAGATCTCCGGCCCGGCGAGCTGGCCCGAGGTCAGACACGAGAGCAGCGAGTTGGCGCCCAGGCGGTTCGCGCCGTGGTACTGGTAGTCGCACTCGCCGACCGCGAACAGGCCGGCGATGTTCGTCTGGTGCTTGGGCACCGACGGGTCCAGCCCGTCGTTGACCCACAGTCCGCCCATGGAGTAGTGGACGGCGGGGAAGATGCGCATGGGCACGTCGCGCGGGTCGTCGCCGACGAACTTTTCGTAGATCTCCAGCACGCCGCGCAGTTTCAGGTCGAGCTGGCGCCGGTCGATGTGCGTGACGTCCAGATACACCTGGTTCTGGCCGTAGACGCCCATCTTCTGGTCGACGCACATGGCGAAGATCTCGCGCGTGGCGATGTCGCGCGGCACGAGGTTCCCGTACTTGGGGTACTTCTCTTCGAGGAAGTACCAGCGCTCGCTCTCCGGAATGTCCTGGCCTTTGCGCGGGTCGCCCTGCGTCTTGGGCACCCACACGCGCCCGCCCTCGCCGCGCACGGATTCGGAGATCAGGCGCAGCTTGTCCTCGCCGGGCACCGCGGTCGGGTGGACCTGGACGAACTCGCCGTTGGCGTACCACGCGCCCTGCTGGTGCACGGCGCCCGATGCGGTGCCGGTGTTGATGGTGGAGTTCGTGGACTTGCCGAACACGATGCCCGTCCCGCCCGTCGCGAGCACCACGGCGTCGGCGGCGAAGGCGCGGATCTCCATCGAGCGCAGGTCCTGGGCGACGATGCCGACGCACTTGCCCGCCCCGCCCTGGTCGCGCACGATGCCCAGGAACTCCCAGAACTCGAACTTGTTGACCTTGCCCGCCACCTCGTAGCGGCGGGTCTGCTCGTCGAGCGCGTACAGAAGCTGCTGGCCCGTGGTCGCGCCGGCGTAGGCCGTGCGGTGGTGGAGCGTGCCGCCGAAGCGCCGGAAGTCGAGCAGCCCTTCCGGCGTGCGGTTGAACATGACGCCCATCCGGTCGAGCAGGTAGATGATGCCCGGCGCGGCGTCGCACATGTCCTTGACCAGGGTCTGGTTCGCCAGGAAGTCGCCGCCGTAGCAGGTGTCGTCCAGGTGGATGGCCGGCGAGTCGCCCTCGCCCTTGGTGTTGACCGCCCCGTTGATGCCGCCCTGCGCGCACACGGAATGCGAGCGCTTGACGGGCACGAGCGAGAACAGGTCGACCGTCCCGCCCGCCTCGGCGATCTTCACCGTCGTCATCAGCCCGGCCAGCCCGCCGCCGACCACGATCACCCTTGCTTTGGTTGGTGCTGCCATATCAGATTGCTGTCCTTGTCGATTCAACTCGATACGTGCGTCACCGTGACGGTGCGCGTGCCCGGCTCCACCGCAACCGAACCCTCGAACGCCCCGATCCGCCTGCCCCGGTACCGCACCCGGCCCGGAACGGCCGCGACGCCGTTCCGGGGCGCCGGCTTCAGACGGGCGACATACCTTTCCAGCGCCCCCGCCGGCAACCGGAACTCGGCCCGGAACCTCCAATCCTGGAACCGCTGGTAGGTCAGCCGGATGTCCGTCGCTTCGGGCGGCGTCGGCACGGGCGAATGGGCGTCGATCAGCTTGATCTGCTCCGTGCGCGAAAGGTCCCGCTCGGTCAGGCGGGTACCGCCGAGCCCCGGCCCGCTGTGGCCCGCCCGCAGCAGCGCGCGGACCGCCGTCACCCCCAGGACCGCCAGGACCGCGGCGGCGGCCAGAACCATTCGGGCCTTGCGGGTCATCCGGACCAGCTACTGCAGCGGCGCCTGGCTCGCGTCGCCGTCGGGCTTGGCGCCCGGCCGCGCGTCGGCCGGCGCCGACTCGGTCTTCACCAGCACGTCGAGCGTCGGGTAGGTGGCGCGGATGCTCTGCCCCGACCCCTTGTAGTCGCGGCTCAGGAGGTGGAAGTTCACTGCCGTCCACAGCCCGATCGTGAGCAGTACGACGCCGACGAACGCCCATACAACGGCGCTGATCTTCTGGGCCTGCGCGCCGATAGTGAGGCCCCATCGGATGCAGAAGTTGAACAGCCCGTTCGCGAAATGGAACACTGCCATGCTGACGCCCAGGATGTAGATCGCCAGATACAGCGGTTCCGCGAAGCGCCAGATCATCGCGTCGTAGGAGATAGCCCGGAAACCGGCCAGATGCGCGGCTTCGGTACCGCCCGCCACACCCCCGGTCAGACCCCATTCGTACAGTTTACGCAGGACGGTGGTCGAGTAGACGTGAAACGCGATATAGAGGAGCGCGATCACCCCCGACCAGCGCTGCAGGGTGTAGAGCCAGTTACGGGCGTAACCGTAGCGGCTCAGGTTGCCGCCGGGCCCCTGCATCTCAGCGACCACAAAAAGACCGTAGATCGCATGGAACAGGAGCGGCACGAAGATCAGCCCGATCTCCACCAGCCCGACGAAGGGAAGATAGCCGATGGTCTTGACCACCGTGTTGAACTCCGTCTCGCCGCGCAGGCTGTACGAGTTCAGAACCAGGTGCACCGCCATGAACCCGCCGATGGGGATGACCCCCGAAAGCGACAAAAGTTTGTGCAGTATGAACGGGTCGCGGAACCAGGCCCGGATCCCCGGCTGCCCCTTCGTGACGCGGGTCGTGCCCCGCTGCGGTTGTGTCGTCGTAGCCATTTGGCCGCAGAATCCTCCCGCGCGCACCATGCAACGCATCTAACCCTGATTGTATCTGTGCCCAAGCCAAAAGTAAAGCGCATTTTGTGGATAATGGATATAAGCCAGCCTGATGATTCACCGGAAGGGGAAGGCGTTTTGGACAGCGAACATCCACCGGAGGGGCGGGACGATAACCGCACGGCACCGCCGCGCGAAAACTTCTGGGCCGCCGCCGCGCCCGCGCCGGCCGCTCCCCCGCCCGCCGCCTCGGACCCGATGAGCGGTCTGGTCCCGTACAAGAACAAGCCGGCGCTCACCGCGTACTACCTCGCCGTCTTTTCGATCATCCCCTGTCTGGGCGTCTTCCTCGGCATCGGGGCGTTCGTGCTCGGCCTGAAGGGCATCCGGTACGTGAAGCAGCACCCGGAAGCCAAGGGGACGGTACACGCCTGGATCGGGGTCATCGTCGGCGGGTTCTTCGGCTTCGGCTACCTGATCGGGTTGGGGTATCTGCTCGTGCTTTCCCAGGCAGGAAGATAAGCCCACGGATGGACCTCGACGCGCTGCGTACCTTCGCGGATCTGGCCGAAACGAAGTCGTTCTCGAAGACGGCGGAGCGGCACTTCATCTCGCAGTCGGCCGTCAGCCAGCGGGTCCGCGCGCTGGAGCGCGAGTTCGGGCAGGTGCTGGTGGAGCGGGGGAAGGGGCGGCCCGGCGCCCAGTTCACCGAAGCGGGGGCGCGGCTCCTGGCCGGGGCGCGGGAATTGCTGAACCGCGCCGACGCCCTGAAGCGCGAGATGGCGGAGCTTTCCGGGGGCGTCGGCGGCACGCTCCAGGTCGCGACCGTGTATTCCATCGGGCTGCACGCCCTGCCCCCCTTCCTGTCCGCCTTTCTTGCCGAGTACCCGCAGGTCAACGTCCACCTGGAATACCTGCGGACGGACCGCATCTACGAGTCCGTCCTGGCGGGGACCATCGACCTGGGCCTGGTCGCCTGCCCCCTGCCCCGTCCGCAGATCGAGGTCGCGCCGTGGCAGGAAGAGACCATGGTGATGATCCTTCCTCCCGAGCATCCGCTCGGGCGCCTGTCCGAAGTCCGACTGTCGGACCTCGACGGCCTCCCTTTTGTCGCCTTCGACGCCGACATCCCCACCCGGCGCATCACCGACGACCTGCTGCACGCCCGCCGGGTCCGTGTGGAGATCGTGCAGGCCTTCGACAACATCGAGACGATCAAGCGCGTGGTCGAGATCGGCCTGGGCGTCGCTATCGTGCCGGAGCCGACCGTGCGCGGCGAGGTGCGCGACGGCACGCTCCTGGCGCGCCCGCTGGCCGGGGAGCGCTTCACGCGTCCCACGGGCGTGCTGCTGCGCAAGGGCCGCGTGCGCAGCGGCGCCCTCCAGCGGTTCCTCCGGACGCTCGGTGTGGTCTGACACCCCCCTATCCCCCCGGCCGTATAATGCACGATGGTACGGTTGCGCGTCTCTCCAGGCGACTGCGGGGTTTCTCCGCAGAACCGGGTTGCGGAGAGCTTTCCGCCGGCGTCACGGGGTGCCGGCGAGACCACAGGAGCGAGGAGGGATACAAAGATATGGCACAAGTCATCGTCAAACAGGGCGAACCGCTGGACGCCGCGCTCAAGCGCTTCAAAAAGCAGCTTCAGCAGGACGGCACGCTGAAGCAGGCGCGCGCCCACGAATACTACGAAAAGCCCAGCGACAAGAAGCGCAAGGCCGAAGCCGCGCGCAAGCGCAAGATCCGCCAAAACAGCGAGGAGCGCTAAGCGCTAAGCGCCGATCCAGCGCCGCCGGGAACGCGACTCGCATTTCCGGCAGGACGCGCACCGTCCCCATCGCGCGATCACAGCACCCGCCCGACACCGCCTGCAACAGCCGCCTGATAGTTTCCGTTGCCATCATTGCTTTTATTGTCTCGTGTTCCGGCAAACTCGCGGAGTAGGTAAGTTCAGGAGGCGCGCGGCGTGCCCAGTCGTATGAAAACACCGCTTTTCCAGCTTCCGTGGCGGCGTAAGCGCCGCCGCGGCCTGTCGGCCGCGCGTCGGCGCCGCATCGACGGGACCATCGAGGCGCCCGCCCCATGGTGGCTGCGCATCTCGCCGGCGCGGCTGGGGCTCGCCGCCGGGACCGCCGCTCTGCTCTCCCTGCTCCTGTGCATCCATCTGTGGCCGAACCGGGTGTCCCTGGCCGAAGGCGAGATCGCCGCCGAAGAGATCGTCGCGCAGCGGACGGTACCCTACGAGGATACGGCCGAGACGAGGATGCGCCGGGATACGGCGGCCGCACAGGTGCCCGCGCAATACAACCTCGACCCGGATGCCCCGGCCATTGCCGCCGGTTTCGTGGGCGAGGCGTACGACGCCCTGGACCGCGCGGCGGCCCGCGGCGCGAAGCGACCGGGCGCGCGCGCACTCGCCGCCCGGGAGATCGAGCAGCGTCTGAACAGCCGGGGCCTGCAGGAGGCGCTGGTGATCCTTCTGGAGCAGGGCCCCGCCGCGCGCCAGGCCGCGCGCCGCGCTTCGGCCGGCCTGGTCGAACGGGCGATGTCCCGCCGCATCACCGACGACCGCGGCGACCTGGAGCGCGCGCGGGATGAACTGTCGGGGGCGACCGTTCCGGCGGGTGTGCCCCCGCAAGCGCAGGCCGCCGCGGTCGTGATCGCCGCCGCCGCGCTCCGCCCCAACCAGCTGCTGGACCGGCGCGAGACCGAGCGGAAACGCGAAAGCGCGCGGCAGGCCGTGCCGGAGCAGATGCGCCGTCTCTTCGCCGGGTCGGTCGTGATCCGGCCGGGCGAGCGCGTCACCCAGCAGCACCTCGACAAGTTCACCGCGCTCGGCATGCGCAGCCCCCGCCTCGACGCCAGGACCGCGGCCGCGGTGTGCGTGATGGTCGTGCTGCTCGTCGTGCTGGTCGCCGCCTACCTTTCGCTGTTCCACCGCGCGCTGTACGAAGACACGGCTCGACTCCTGCTGCTGGCCATCCTGACCCTGTTCAGCGTGGTCGGGCTCAAGGTGGGCTCGACGCTGCTCGGCATGCCGTTCTCCGGGGTCCACTTCGGCTACCTCGGGATGATGTGCGTGGCTTCGGCGGGGATGGCCATCGCCCTGCTCCTGTCCCCCGGCGTCGCCACGCTGATCGTCGCCCTCCTGTCCGTCGCTTCCGGCCTGATCCTCAACAACGAACTGCGCTTCACCGTCATCACGCTGGGCTCGTCGCTGGTCGGCATCGTGTCCGTGGCGACGCTGCGCAACCGGGGCGACCTGATCCGCGCCATGGTGCAGCTCTGCGGCGCGAACGTTTCGCTGATCTGTCTGGTCGGCCTGCTCGAAGGCGACACGGCGCGGGAACTCGGGACGGGGGCGTTGTGGGGCGTGATCTCAGGCCTGTTCGCCCTCGCGCTGTTCTGGCTGGGGGTGGCCGTGTTCGAGAAGCCGTTCGGCATCACCACGCACCTGCGCCTGCTGGAACTGTCGGACCCCGCCACGCCGATCCTGCAGGAGTTCCGCATGCGCGTGCCGGGCACCTACGCGCACTCGCTGATGGTCGGCAACCTCGCGCACGCCGCCGCCGAGGCCATCGGGGCCGACGCGCTGCTCGTGCGCGTCGCGGCCTACTACCACGACCTGGGCAAGATGAACCGCCCCGAGTTTTTCATCGAGAACCAGGCCAACGCCGAGAACATCCACGACCGTCTCAACCCCTCGCTCTCGGCCCTCGTCCTGACGTCGCACGTCAAGGAGGGGCTGGCGATGGCCGAGGAGGTCGGCCTGCCGCCGCGCGTGTGCGAGGTGATCCAGCAGCACCACGGCACGAGCCTGATGAAGTACTTCTACCACCGGGCGACCGGCGGCGCGCAGGACGCTACCCTGGAAGCCCAGTTCCGCTACGCCGGCCCCAAGCCGCAGTCCAAGGAGGCCGCCATCCTGATGCTGGCCGATTCCGTCGAAGCGGCGAGCCGGACGCTGGACAAGCCGACGCCGCCGCGCATCGCCGATTTCGTCGCCCGGATGGTGGAGGACAAGCGCGCCGACGGCCAGCTGGATGACTCGGACCTGACACTCCGCGACCTGAAAAGGATCCAGGACGTGTTTGCGCGGATGCTGTCGGGCACACTGCACGGGCGCATCGAATATCCGGGGAGCGTGACGAAGCCGAGGCCCCCCTTGCCCACGGTGAACCCGGTCCCGGTGGCCACCTTCCCCGAAGAGGCGCTGCGCGAGGCGCTCACGACGGCGGCGGGGGACTGCGTCGAAAAGGGCGCCAACGGGAACGGCCGCACGAACGGGAACGCCGCTCATGGAGATAACGGTTCGGACGGTGCCGGGACTGCCGTCCCCGCCGGTGGCACGGGCGCGGACCGCGGCGCGAAAGCTCCTGCAAGACGCCGGTAGGCCCGGCGCCGAAGTCAGCGTTCTTTTCACCGACGACTCCGGCATCCACACCCTGAACCGTGACTGGCGCGGGGTGGACCGCCCGACGGACGTGCTTTCCTGGGCGCAGGAAGAGGAGGCGCCCCCGAAGGGTGAGGAGCGCGAGGACGCGCTGGGAGACGTGGTGATCTCGCTCGATACCGCGCGCCGCCAGGCCGAGTCGCGCGGCTGGGCGCTCGACGAGGAGGTCGCCCTTCTGCTGGTCCACGGGATCCTGCACCTGTTGGGGCACGAGGACGAGACCGAAGCGGGCGCCGAGACGATGCGCCGCATCGAGACGGACGTGCTGGGCCGACCGCTGGAGAAGGTCGAGGCGGGTTGAGGGTCGGGCCTTCCCCGCGCCCAACCCTCAACCAGGGTATAATACGGTCATGAGTACGACGCGCACGGGCAGTCCGTGGCGCTCCAAAAATCCGCTGGGCTCGTTCCGGCACGCCGTCGAAGGGGTGATGCACACGTTCCGCACCCAGCGGAACATGCGCTTTCATTTTCTGACCGTCGTGCTGGTCCTGGGAACGGGTCTCCTGTACCGGCTCCCGCGCACCGAGATGCTGGTGCTGCTGTTCACGGTGTCCCTGGTCCTGATCACCGAGATGTTCAATACGGCCGTCGAGGCCGTCGTGGATATGATCACGCAGTCGTACCATCCGGCCGCCAAGTTCGCCAAGGACATAGCGGCGGGCGCCGTTCTGATCGCCTCGATCAACGCCGTGATCGTCGGCCTGATCATCTTCTTCGGCTCGGGCCGCCCGCAGGAGGTGCGCTACCGCCTTCAAGAGCCTCCCACTCTCTACGTCTTCTTCGTTGCGATCCTGCTCCTTGTCATCCTCGTCCTGGTCTGGAAGATGGTGGGCGAGAAGGGGACGCTGCTCCAGGGCGGCGTCGTCTCGGGCCACTCCGCCGTCGCGTTCTTCCTCGCCATCACCATCGTCTTCGTCTCGTCCAACGTCTTCGCGGCCATCCTGGCCGTGCTGCTCGCGCTGCTGGTCGCCCAATCCCGGGTCGAGGCGCGCATCCACACCTTGCAGGAGGTCGTCATCGGGGCGGTGCTGGCGCTGTTTCTCACCGCCGGCATCTACGGCTTGTCGCCGCTGATCGTGCGCTACTACCCCGCGTCGAACGGCACGCCCGCCCTCGCCCCGCGCTGACCCTCCCGCCGGAGGAAACCGTTCTTTGGAACCCCCCAGTACATCGTCCCGTCGTGATAGACCCAAACGTTTGCAGCCCCGGCGCCCGCGCTGGTCCGACCTCGAACCGTCGCCCGCGCCCGCGCCGGGGCGTCGCCTCCCGCTCACCGGAGTTTTTGTCGCCCTGGCGAGCCTCCTCGCCGTGGGCTACGTCTGGTTCTCAGTCCCCGCCGCCGCTCAGAACGGCGCCGGCGGTACAGGCGCCGCGCTTCCGCCCGGGCGCGACCTCGGCTCCGTCGGAACGAGCCTGATACTCGTCCTCGTCCTCACCCTGCTGAACGCGGTGTTCTCCATGGCCGAGACGGCACTGGTTTCGGTCCGGCGCTCGCGCGTGGAGCAGCTGGTGGACGAGGGCAGTCGGGCGGCGCGCGTCGTCAAGCGGCTCATCGAGAACCCGCCGCGCTTCATCGCGACCGTGCAGGTCGGCATCACTCTACTCGGCTTCGCGTCGGCGGCGGCCGCCGCCACCACGCTGGCCGCCCCGCTGATCACCCTGTTCCGCACGTTCCTGCCGGACGGCACCGCGGACACCGCGGCCGTCATCCTGGTCACGGTCCTGGTCGCGTTCGTCTCGATGGTCCTGGGCGAGATCGCCCCGAAATCGCTGGCCGTGCAGGCGCCGGACGCCTGGGCGCTGCGCCTCGCCCCCGTCGTCGACTTTTTCGCCACGCTGCTCGCCCCGATCAACTGGCTGGTCATCACCGTCTCGAACCTGATCGTGCGCCCCTTCGGCGCCAGGGCGCAGTTCGAGACGCCGGTGATAACGGAAGAAGAGCTGAAGCAGATCATCGAGGCGGGCGAGGAGGCGGGCGAACTCGAAGAGGACGAGAAGGAGATGCTCCACAACGTCTTCGACCTGGGCGAGACGCTGGTGCGCTCGGTGATGACGCCGCGCATCGACATGACCGCGGTGCCGGTCGAGTCGGACCTGGGCACCATCCTCCAGACGATCATGACCTCGGGCCACTCGCGCATCCCCGTTTACGAGGGCACGAACGACCGGATCGTGGGCATCGTCCATGCCAAAGACCTGCTGCCGATCTTCGCCGCCGAAGAGCACGACGTGGAACTGCGCCGCGTGATGCGCGCCCCCTACTTCGTGCCCGAGACCAAGCGAGTATCGGACCTCCTCGCCGAGTTCCGCCGCTCGAACCAGCAGCTCGCCGTGGTGCAGGACGAGTACGCCGGGACCGAGGGCATCGTCACCATCGAGGACCTGTTGGAGGAGATCGTCGGCGACATCCGCGACGAGTACGACGTGGACGAGCCGGAGGTGCAGGTGATTTCGGCGACCGAATCTCTGGTCGACGGCCGCATGAGCATCGACGACGTGAACGACCGCCTGGGCACGACCCTGCCGCACGAGGAGTACGAGACCATCGGCGGCCTCGTCTTCGGGCTGCTCGGCCACGAACCGATGCCCGGCGACCGCGTGCGCCACGACGGCCTGGAGTTCCTGGTCGAGCACGTCGAAGGCCGCCGCATCCGCACGCTGCGCGCCGTCAAAGTCGGCGCGATCACCGACGGCGGTGGCACTACGGACGATGCCCTGCCTTCGTTCGGCGAAGCGGCCGGCGGCGCTCCGAGGGCGACCATTACGGAGTGACCTATCCCCCCTTCCCCCTTCCCTGCCGAGCCCCTCCGGGGAGGGAAGGGGGAGCCGGCGGCACTGGCGAGTCGAGTCGCACCGGGGCCCGTCTGCCCCGGCGGAGCGGAGCGCGCCCCGCCGGGCTGCCCGTCTCCCCCGCTCCCCGCGCGCAGCATCGTGCGCTCACGGGTATCGGCTCCCCCTTCCCTCCCCGGAGGGGCTCGGCAGGGAAGGGGGAAGGGGGGATAGGTCCTACTTCGGCACGAGCGCCAGGAACTCCGCCATTGATTCCTGCCACGGGGGCATGTCGTCCATCCCGCGCATCTCCAGCGCGAGGCGGCGCATCGGGGAGTAGGCGGGGCGCTCGGTCGGCGAATTGAACCGCTCGGCATACTCGCGCGCCGTGATGGGCACGACGGGCGTCGCCAGACCGGCGGCGGCCACGATGGCCCGCGCGAAGTCGAACCAGGAGCAGTGGCCCGCTCCCGCGACGTGGTAGGTGCCCGGCAGCGGGTCCTCGATCAGGTCGATCAGCTTGCGGGACAGGTCTCTGGTGTGGGTCGGGCACCCGACCTGGTCGGCGACGACCGGCACTTCCGGCAGCTTCTTCGCCAGGTTCAGGATCGCGTAGGGGAAGTTCTTGCCGTGCACGCCGTACAGCCAGGCCGTGCGCGCGATGATGTGCCGGCCGGGCAGCGTCTGGCGCACCAGCCGCTCCCCCGCCTCCTTGGAAGCCCCGTAGTGGCCGAGCGGATTCACCGAATCGAACTCTGTGTACGGCGCGCCCTTGCGGCCGTCGAACACGAAGTCGGTGGAGACGTAGAGCAGAAGCGCGTCCGTCTCGGCGGCGGCGGCGGCCATATGCCACGAGCCGAGGGCGTTGACACGGTACGCACCGTCCGGGTTGCGCTCCGCGCCGTCCACGTCGGTCCAGGCGGCGCAGTGGATGATGGCGTCAGGTCGCGCCTCATGGACTGCCGCGAAGGCGGCGCGTTTGTCCGTGACGTCGAGCGGCACGAAGCCCTCGCGCGTGTCCGTCGCGACGACCTCATGCCCGCGCGCCTGAAGGTCCGCGCACAGGTCGGTGCCCAGCATCCCGCCCGCGCCCGTCACCAGAACTTTCATCGTGTGGTCTCACTCCCGAAGGGGCCGCCGCTGCCGCCGGCCGGCGGCAGCGGCATTATAACGAACGACGGCGGCGCGGGTCAAGCTACCCCATCTGTTCCGCGACGGCGCGCTCGACCTCTTTCTTGTCGATCTTGCCCGTCCACTGGCGCACGATTCGGCCGTTCCGGTCGATCAGGAACATGGCCGGAACGGCGCGCACGCCCCACCGCTGCCACGCGCCGCCGGTGTCCAGCAGGATGGGGTAGGTGAGCCGCTTCTTGGCAAGAAACGGGCCAACGGACTTCATCCCGTCCTCGTCGATCGACACGCCGAGCACGGTAAAGCCCTTGCTATCGTACTTGTCGTGGAGCTTCTGCAGGTCGGGCATGGCCTTGACACACGGCGCGCACCACGTCGCCCAGAAGTCGACGAGCGCCACCTTCCCCTTCATGCCTGCGAGCGTCATGGTCGGTCCTTCGCCGGCGCTCTTGAGCGTCAGCGCCGGAGCCGGACGCGGCAGGGCAGGCGGCAGGAACGCCTGGGGGTCCTCCGTGAACGCCGCGACCTCCTTCTTGTTGCAGAAGTAATAAGCCTTTCCACGGTACATCACGCCCGCCACGGCCTTCTCCGCGCCGTGGCCTTCGCCCGCCGCGGAACAGACGACGCACTCCGCTTTTGCCGGCAGCTTGCCCGTAATCGGCGTCGGTTTTTCCTGCGCCCGCGCGGGGACCGCTGCCAGCAGCAGACCCAGTGCCCCGACAAGGGCGGCCCTAATGGCCTTCTTGTTCATGTTCATGTTTCCTTGTTCAGAAGTTGCGGCCCAGCGACAGGCCGAACCGCTTGTTGAAGGCGGCGATCGCCGTGACCGAGGTTTTGCCGTCGGGCGCAGACCAGGTGAGCGTCGTGTGCGCCCGGTGCCCGTCGTACATCGGGATCAGCGTCCACTGAGGCCCCAGCGCGATGGACGCCCCGAACGGCACGGTGAGCCCCCGGTCGAACTCCGAGTAGGCCAGACTGGCGTATGGCGCGACGCCGAAACCCTGCTCGTTCATCGCGAGCACCTTGGTCGCCGTCACGAAGTACATCTTGCCGTAGGGCGTGCCGATGCGGTCGCTGCTGAAGCCCGCGATCAGCCCGGGCCGCGCGTCGGTCTCGGTCTGCAGGAACCAGTTGCCGCGCAGATCGAGTTCGCCGATGGCGGCGTTGTATTCGAGCCCGAGCTGGAGCCTGGGCGTCACCCGATAGTCCAGCGTCGTCCGCATCCGCGGGCGCTTCTCTACCGTATCCACGTAGCGCTGGCTGAACTGCCACTGTCCTTGAACGCCGCTCGCACGGAGCGGGGAGCCTTCGCCCGGTCACCCCGTTCACGGGGGAAGCGCGGGCCGGGGGCGCGTCGCGGTCGGCGGCGTGGTCTGCTCGTCCTGCGCCGCGTGCGCGGCGGCGGTGAGCGTAAAGGCGGCGCACGCGGGCAGAACCCACGCGGCGCGCCGAAACAGGGATTTCATGTCTCCTCCGGTTTTGGAAGTCTCTGGATGAACGAAAAGCGGGTTCAGCCGGAGAACGGAGGAGCGCGAAGACCTGGGGATCCGGGTGGCGTCGAGCGCGCCGCGTGGACGAGCGGGAAGGTGTAAATGGCGGGCCGCTCCACGAACCACGGCAGGGCGGCCTCGATACACGCCGGGGCAGGCGGCGCCGTGATGACCAGGGCCCGGTGCAGATCGCGCCGCGGTGAGACGGCGTCTTCGTTGCTCGCGATGCAGCAGTCGCGGCAGTCGCGGGAAACGACCGCGTCGGCGCCACCCGTGTCGCAGCAATCGTCGGCGCGGCGGTCCGACGCGAACGTGCAGGTGCGGCAGAGCGTGCCGTCCGCGTTGCGCCATAAGGGGGCCTGTCGGCCCGCAAGAAGCGACAGCGCGAAGAGCAGACTTGCGAAAAAGGCGATCCGGTTGTTCCGCCGATGATGCACGGACTCAGTATAGCAGATACGGGGCGGCCGCGCTATGCGTGGGGACGAGGTTGATGGCGGGCGGGTATACCTGTA
>CADCTO010000665.1 GCA_902805585.1 uncultured Armatimonadota bacterium
AGCGTGGCGGCATGGTCCTCGAGGACGGCGTCGTGCTGTTCGGCCGTACCGCGTGCGGCGAGTGCCGTGCTTACCGCGTCGGCCTCGTCGGTCTTGCGCCCGTGGCCGGTCGACAAGAGCCGGACGCGGGCGGAGAGCTTCGGCGGGACGTCGATCACTCGCTCGCCGTCGCCCAGCAGCCACTGCGCCAATGAGCGCCCCAGGCCGCCGGCGTTCTCGATGGCCCACCGCCGCTCGGGCCAGCGGCGGGCCCACGCGCGCAGCGCGCGGTAGCCGGCGCGTGTGTTGGCGACTCGCACCTGGTCGACGACGCGGCCCTGAGCATCGAGAGCCGCCGCGGTGTGGCTGCCCTTGTGCGGGTCGACGCCGATCGTGAGCTGAGCCGGTGCGGTTGCGGACTGCTGCTGGTGTGCCACGCGCTCCTCCACGGGGGTGGTCCCGAAGGAGGACAGCCCGACTTCGGGCGGGGCAGGCCTCTCTTGAGTCACTCCTCGGGCGGGTGTCGGGGGGCGCAAGCCAGTCAAGAGCCAGCCCATCGGCGGCAGGGGCATGACGAGCGCCCGCCCGACACCCTCGGAGACGAGGCTGCAGACCCCGAGCTCCTGCCCGCAAGTAAACAAGTCGGGGCATGATGCCCCGAGGAGGGAGTGTCCATGAGCGAGGAGCGGGCGCCGGGCGGCGAGCGTGGCCGGTGGTCGTCGCGGCGGAAGACGGAGGTCGTGCTCCGGGCGTTGCGTGGCGAGGATCTCGACGCGCTGAGTCGGGAGCTGGGGGTGACGGCCGGGACGATCGCGCAGTGGCGGGAGCAGGTCCTGGCCGGCGGGCAGGCGGCCGTGAAGAGCCGGCCGGCCGACGAGCGCGACGACGAGCTGGGGCGGCTGCGGGCGAAGGTCGGCGAGCTGACGATGGAGACCGAGCTGCTCCGGGAGCGGGCGCGCCGGGCGGAGGGGGACGGCGGCCCTTTCGGGCGGCGGAGGTCGAGGTGATGGGCCGGGCCGCCTCGCCCTCCACCGGTCGTAGCTACGGCCTGGCGCGGGTGTGCCGGGTGCTGGAGACCCCGCGCTCGACGGTCTACGCGGCACGGACGCGTCGGCTGGCACCCACCGTGGCGCGGAAGCGTGGGCCGAAGACGGCGTTCACCGATGCCGAGCTGACCGACCGGATCCGCGGCGTGTTGGCTCGCTCGCCGTTCGTGGGCGAGGGCTATCGCAAGGTCTGGGCGCGGCTGCGCCTGGCCGGGGTCCGGGCCGGCAAGCCGCGCGTGCTCCGGCTGATGCGCGAGGCCAAGCTGCTGGCCCCGACACGGATCGGCCGGCCCCACGGCCGGGCCGCGCACGACGGCACGATCATCCCCGAGCGCCCGGACGCCATGTGGGGCATCGACGCCACCGCCGGCTGGACCGAGGAGGGCCCGGCCACCGTCTTCGTCGCCGTCGACCATTTCACGGCCGAGTGCGTCGGCATCCACGCCGCTCGGAGGGGCACCCGCTTCGAGGCGCTCGAGCCGCTCCGCCAGGGCGTCCGCCGGCACTTCGACGGCTACCGCGAGGGCGTCGCGGCCGGCCTGGCGCTCCGGCATGACCACGGCTCCCAGTTCATGAGCGACCACTTCCAGACCGAGCTGCGGTTCCTGGGCGTCGCCAGCAGCCCGGCCTTCGTCCGCGAGCCCGAGGGCAACGGGTGCGCCGAACGCTTCATCCGCACCCTCAAAGAACAGCTCCTCTGGATCGAGCGCTTCGACTCCGTCGAAGCCCTGCGACGGGGGCTCCTCGCCTTCATGGATCGCTACAACGCCGAGTGGCTCGTCGAGCGCCACGGCCACCAGACGCCAGCGGCCGTCCGTGCCGCGTTCGCTGCCGATGCGGCAGCCTGATTGCCATCAGCACGGTGTCCAGGAGATCCGGCGCGTTCGGCTGAGGAGGCCCACGATGCAGTTTGGTGTTTTTCTGCCAACCATGCCGAGCTGGTATCGCACCAGCACGGTCCGCACGGCGGTGGAAGAAGTCGCCCGCGCGGCCGAGGCGCTGGGCTTCGCCTCGGTCTGGGCCAACGATGCGGTGATCCACCCCCCGGGCCCGGACTTTCAGCACGCAGAGGGCGTTATCGAGCCCTTCGTCACGCTGGCCTCGCTGATCCACCTGGTCCCGCGCCTGCACCTTGGGGTCTCGGTGCTGGTGCTGCCCCAGCGCAACGCGATCATCGTGGCCAAGCAGGCGGCCACCTTGGACCTCCTCTCGCAGGGGCGGTTTATCCTCGGGGTAGGCATCGGGCACCGGGAAGAGGAGTTCGCGTTCCTCGGCGCGGACTATGCGCACCGCGGCGCCATCACGGATGAGTCGATCGCGTTGCTGCGGACCCTCTGGCGCGAGCCGCGCGTGCATTTCCAGGGGGCGACCTACACCCTCTCGGATGCCGTCTTCGAACCCAAGCCGTTGCGCGGCGATCTGCCGATCTGGGTTGGGGGGAGCTCGGCGGCGGCAGTCCGCCGGGCGGCACAGCTCGGTGAGGCGTGGCTGCCCCATAACCTCGGGCTTGACGCGTTTCGCGCGGGGGTGGCGACCATCCGAGCACACGCACCGCGCGAGCGACGCCCGCTGATCGCGGGCTGGTTCGGGGTTCATCCACACGAACCCGGCAAGCAGATGTCGGTCGACGATCCGTTTCTGATCGGCTTGGTCTCCAGAGGTATTGCCGGCACGCCGGAAACCATCGCGGAACGGTCGGCGTCCTATCGCCAAGCCGGCCTCGAGTACGTGGTTTGCGCCTTTGCCGGCGAACGGGTGGACAGCGCGGTGCAGCAGATGCAGGTATTCGCCGAACAGGTGATGCCGCAATTTGTAGGCGCGTAGGCGCGGTGGGACCGCTGTGGGCCACTGGCAGCTTCCGCTGCTCCGTTCCCCGCCATTCCTCGCTGGGGCGTCGGTTCTCGCCCGTCGCCGACGCGCCCGCTGCGGGAAGCGCCGACGAGGCCGACTGGCCCCTTGCCACTGCGGAAAACGATCGAAAGGCGATCATCGAAAGTCGGCAAGAGCCGGTAGGTGATGGCGAGGGGTGCCGCGTAGTAATGAATGCCCGGACCCTAGCGCGCTCCCACCGTACTATCGCGCCGCGCTTCATCGATGATCGCCTTGGCCTCAGTCGAGACGCCCAGCAGACGACAATCGTCATATGTTGTGAGGAGCGCGTGATTAAGCAGGCGCATCCGACGATCGGTCGGGACGAGATAGCGACTGAGCAGCGCCGACTTCTTGCCCAGGCGGGTGAGTCGATCGAGGAAATAGCGCTGCTCGTCACTCGGCCCTGATGGAACGGGCGGGGCGACTGGCGTTCCCGCTTGACCGCGCCGCGTGTTGCGGATGTCCAAAGCCATAACCTTGCCTCG
>CADCTO010000666.1 GCA_902805585.1 uncultured Armatimonadota bacterium
GGCCCCCCTGCCGCGGCGCCGACACCCGCGCCGAGCGCGGCGGTCCCGAGGGCGGTCGCCAGCGAGCCCGCGGCGATGACCGGGCCGACGCCCGGGATTGCGAGCGCGCCCAGGCCCACCAGCAGGCCCAGGGCGCCGCCCGCATACGCGCCGGCCTTCGCGCCGGTCCCGGCGTACTCGGCCGTCTGGCCGCCGCTGCCGTCCGTGTCGCGGACGATGCCTTCGCCGCCGCCGGCACCGGCGCTCGCGCCCTGCCCGCTGGCTTCCTGGTTCGCGACCAGACTGATGGTGTTGCGGTCGAAGCCCGCGTCCGTCAGTTGCTGGACGACCTGCTGCGCCTCCGAAAAGTTGTCAAACAGTCCTACGATCGTTTTAGCCATGTTTCTATCTGCCTTTCTACTTCCCCACGGCGATGAACCGGTTCATCGGGGGGCGTCTTCGTTGCTGACCACCGGTGCGGGAGCGGGACGGCTCCCTTCCGCCGCAGCAACCACGGCGGTTTCCTCGCCCGACGCCTGCCGGTTGAAGCGCTCGACCACGGCCTCCTCACGCCGGAGCGTGACGGTGCGGGGGTCGCGCGTCTCGATCTTGCGGCGGGTGACGCGCACCTCTTCCTTGAGCATCAGCCGTTTTTCGACGACCAGCACTTCTTCGAGCAGCGGTATGACAAGTGTGTCGCCCTCGTGCCGGACGGCGATCGGGCCGTCGACGATCCGGTTCACCGGCACGTGCTGGACGTCCACCTGCTCCTGCACGAGCGGCTCATCGAACGTTTCCTGTCGTTCGTGGACGCGCTTGGTGATCCGCACGCCGCCGGTCTCCACGACCTGCTTCTCCACGGTCATCCGTTCGGAGATCAGGGGCACGACCACCGCTTCGGTGGCGGACACCGCCCGCCCCGCCCCCGCGGCGACCGGCGGGACGGCGGACCGAGCACTTTCGGCCTCCACCACCGCTTGCCGCGCCTCGACCGGCAGATCCCGGACCTCGACCGGTTCGGGCGGGGCGGCGGCGGGAGCGCTGCCGGCCACGGAGGCCGTGGCCGTGTTCCCGCCCGCGAACAAGTCCTTGAGGCTGAGCGACAGGTAGTAGGTGCCGTCGCCGCGTCCGACCAGGGAGCCCGGCGGCAACACGACGGGCTGGTCGCCGTCCGCCAGCCGCACCAGGGTCCGCGTGCCGCCGCTGTCGTCGAGGACGGTCTCCCCGACGGCCTCGGTGCCGTCCCGATCCACGATGGTGAGTGGTCCCGAAGAGATCATGCCGCCACCTGCCTCGATCCTTTCACGTTCCGACCCGTTCAGCGCCCCGCCGGGCCGGGCGGGTTGTTCGTCCCGCCGGACGGTGCCGTCTGTCCCGGCCCGGGCGGGTTCACGCCGCCGCCGTCGCTCCGCTCGCTCTGCGTCGTGGTCGGGCGGTTGTCCGCCGGGGCCGCCGCGCGGTTGCTGAGGAACCACCACGCGATCGCGGCGAGCGCGATGAGCGCGATCAGGAGGGGCAAGATCTTCATGATGGGCGACTTATCGGCGCCCGCGGGCCGGTCGTAGACGCGCACGCTCCCCGCGACCGCTCCCCCCTTGTTCCCCGCGTCAGGGGTGTCGTTCCCGGAGGAAGGCGCTTGATACTGTTCTGCCATTATGTTGCTCCAAAATCCGTCGTCGTGGGGCACGGCCCGCCGCCCCTTTGTTTTGATACGGTGCGCTTTCCACCTCGCCCCCCTCGGGGTGCAGGGACCGATCCCGGTGCCGGGACGGCTGAAGGGACCGGTCTGCCGGTGCGGGCATTCCGATGTCCCGCGTTTAATCGTTCCGGGTCCCCCATGGATATTCCCCGGCAAATCACCGGGGAAACCGGGCAGGCACCGCAGAACACCCGTCCCTCGGGCGTCGCGGGACGAACGCGACGCCCGCCCCCGTCCGTGCCGGCGCCGGGGGATCGGGCGGCACGTTTCGGCGGTCTCCGCGGCGCGGGTAAACTCGTTGCGCGCCCTCCGGAACATCATCAAGGGGCGCTTGAAGGGAAGACGCGAGCATGGGTGCGAGCAACAACGGGAACGGGGTGTCGGCGGCGCTCGACGAGATCGAGGCGGCGGCGCGCGGAGGGGGACTGGACACGGGCGATCTGGGGACCGCCTACCGGCAGATGCGGCCCAATCTGGAAAGACTCCTGTCCGCACTCGAAGAAGCGGGCGGGGACATGGCCCGCGTAGCGGGCGTGCTTGCCAACCTGATGGCGGGCGCCGACTCGCTCACATCCGTGGCGAGCCTGGCGGGCGAAAGCGCCTCGGGAGTGCCGTCAAGCACCGACGAAGCGGCCAACGCCATTTGACGAATCACGCACCCCATGCGCATGGTGCCGGGGAACTCCGGCTTGGTGTCGGGAAACTCCGGGTTGGTGCCGTGAAAAGGCCGCGGTTTGCCCTCCCCGAGCAGAAAAGGGACGGCAGAAAAATGGAATGTGACGGCAGAGGACGGGAGGGGGACGGTAAGCGAAGAAGAGGGGACGAACAGGGACCGGAGAAAGACGGAAGGCGGCGCGCAAAGGGTATCACCCGGCGTCCGTTCGCCTTCCCCTCCTTTTCGCTTACCGTCCCCCTCTCGCTTCGTGTCTTCCTTCCCGCTTCCCCGTTCGTGATCCGGCGAGCGCCGTTCGTATTGCGAAGAGGCTTTTCGCGGATCCGGCGGCCGTTCCGGGTCCCCGCGCTCTCATTCGGCGAGATACCGCTCCAGTTCCTCGGCACGGTGCGCGGCGGTGTGGGCGGCCAGGACCCGCGCGCGCGCGCGGCCTCCGATCTGTTCGCGCTCCGCCTCGGGAAGCTCGCGCAAAACCCGCAGAACGTCGGCGGGGGAGCGGGCGATGACGATCTCCTCGCCGGGGACAAAGAAGGAGTCCAGCCCCTCCCACCAATCGCTGACGATCGGGACGCCGCAGGCCGCCGCCTCGAACAGCCGCACGCTCGGCGAGTGGCCGGCGCGGATCATGTCGGCCCGCGTCACGTTGAGCGTGAACCGCTGGTCGCAGTAGAAGCGGCGGTGCTCGCGCGGCGGGACGTGCTCGACGCGCGAAACGTTGGCGGGCCAGTCGATGCCGGCGGGGTACTGCGGCCCGGCGACGACGAAACGCCCCTCCCGCCATGCCCGCGCCGGTTCCAGCAGCAGGCTTTCTAAGGTCGGCTGGCGGTCGTCGCTGTAGGTGCCGAGGTAGCCGAGGTCCCAGGCGGACGCGGCGGGCTCCGGGAAATACAGATCGGGGTCGAAGGCGCAGTAGAGCGGCCGGGCGCGGGGGGTGCCCCACTCCTTTTCCAACAAGGCCAGCGTCGGCCCCCCGGTGAACGACAGGTACACGTCGTAGCGCGGGATCAGGCCGGGCGACAGGTACTCCC
>CADCTO010000667.1 GCA_902805585.1 uncultured Armatimonadota bacterium
CAGCGAGTGGTTGGTGCGCTCCATCACGGCGGACGGGGAAGGGGAGTGGCGGAACAGCACACCCGAAACGAACTTGACCGCCGCCATCAGGATCGCCGCCCCGATGCCGTGCCCGGTCACGTCGGCCAGCTTACAGGTGACGATGCCTTCCTGCCGGTAGTACTTGACGCTCCAGTAGTCGCCGCCCACCTCGCCGGCGGGCGCGTACCGGCCGGCGAACTCGAAGCCGGGTACGGTGGGCACCGCGTGCGGGAGAAGGCGTTGCTGCACCTCTTTGGCGCCCTGCAGTTCGTCGCGCAGTCCCGGCTCGCTGAACCAGAGTTCGGCCTCCACGCGCCCGTCAGCGCCGACCACGCCGATGCGTCCGTCGGGCGCAGCGCGCAAGGCCTCGACCGCCCGCGAGACCGGTTCGTCCGCGCGCACGATGACCCTCGGTCCGCTCCCGTCCCGCGGCGTTGCCGCCGCCGCGGGGCGCCCACTGCTACTGCCGCGTTCATCCGCCATGGCCCCGGCCCCCCTTCCGTTCACGCGGCGCGGGCGAGTACGACCTCGCACGGCGCCCGCCGCGCCAACTCGCTCGTGAGCGTCACGAACGGCTGCGGCGTGTTCGGGTCCTGCGGGTCGGGGGGGACCATCAGGACCAGCAGGTCCGCCTTCTCGTCGCGGATGGCCCGCAAGGTCTCCTCAACGGCCTGCCGTGATTTCCGCACCTGCATGATCGGCCGGCCGCCGCAGCGCTTCACCGCCTCGGCGGCGCGCATCAGGACGCGGCTGGCTTCGGCCTCTTCTTCGGGCATCGGGGCGTCCGGCGCGAGCGAGCGCGGGACCTCGATGATGTAGGTCAGGAGTACGGACCCCGGCTGCCCGCCGCCGGCCAGGCTGCACGCCAGCGAAACGGCGGCGGGAGTGTACTTCATCTCGGCCGCGGCGGGCAGCAGCACCCGTTTGTACGGCTTCGGCGGCAGGGCCACCTGCCCCAGGGAGCGCGCGCCGTACAGGGTCACGCGCAGCAGCCAGACGATGCCGATCAGGAAGACGATGCCCACGATCACGAACGGGATCGCCTCTCCCTGCTGTACGATCTGGTTCATGCGCGGGCCCCTCCGCGCGCGCCGCCGCCCGCCGCGAGCACGGGAACGGCCTCGGTCGCGGCCTGGGGCGACGGGAGACGGTTGACCACGACATCACAGGAGGCGCGGGCCAGAACGGTGTTCGCGATCTCGGTCAACGCCTCCGGCGCTTCGGGAGGCAGCGCGAGCACGATGGCGATCGCGCTGATCTCGCCGCTGACTTCGAGCAGGCGCGCCGCGGGGTCGCGCGTGCGCTCCACGCGCCGGACGGGCAGCCGCCGCTTCGCGCGCACGGCGGCGTCCAGCCGTTCCAGCGTCCGCTGCGCCTCCTCCTCTTCCCGCGCCAGCGGGGACAGCAACGGAAGGTTCCGCGGCACCACCAGGAGGTAGACGAGATGGACGGGCGCGCCGGGGTTCTGCTGGAGCCGGCAGGCGACGGCGACGGCGTGCGGGTCGGCTTCCGTGCCCAGCAGGCCGACGACCACGCTGCCCGATCCCTCTCCCACATTGCGCGGGGGTTGCGTCTTCAGCCCCAAACTGGCGCGCGCCTCGGCCACGGTCTCGGCGATCGGCAGGTGCGAGCACAGGTTGGGTACCTGGCGCAAAACGCGCATGATCTCGGGCGGGACGTTGGAGACGACGATGCGGGCGTCGCTCCGTGCGATCTGCTCGGCGGCGTCGCGGAACGTTTTCGCCCCTTCCGGCGTCAGCACCTGCAGCCCGCCGCAGTCCACGACGATGCCGCCGGGGTGGTGCTTCAGGCGCACCTTGACCGCGGACTCCAGCGTCCGCCACTGGTTACGCGTCAGGGCGCCCGACAGCGCGACGACCTCGTCCCGGATCTCGACGATCATGGGTTTATTGTACCTGGACCCCCGACGGATTCCGGGCCGCGTCGTCGTCCTCCGCGAAGTAGCGGTAGTTCGTCACCACGACATCCTGCCGCTGGCCCAGCGCCTGCCGGATGGCGTTGCCGGACGTGTTGTGCAGCAGGCGGTGCCACCAGCGCTTGACCGACACCAGTTCCGGCAGGAGGACCGTCACCACGTCGTCGTCGCGCTCCTCCTTGACCTGCTCCACGTATTCGACCAGCGGCTCGGTCAGCGAGCGGAACGGCGACTCCAGGATGATGAGCGGCACGCCCGAGATGTGGCGCTCCCAGTCTTCTTTGAGCGTCGGCGTGCTGGCGGGGTCCATCTCGATGTACACGGCGCGGGCGTCGTCGGAAAGCGAGCGGGCATATTCGAGCGCGGGGAAGATGCCCTTGTGGATCCCGGGCACGAGCACGAGCACCGTGTGGTGGATCGGGACCTTCTGGTTCTCCTGCAGCAGCGACGGGTACGTGTCCGGTACGAGATGCCGCGCCACGTCGGCGTAGTGCCGGCTGATCTTCAGGAACATCAACACGAGCAGCGGCACGAGCACGATCACCAGCCAGGCGCCGTAGTGGATGGGCGCGCCGAACAGCACCACGCCCGTGGGGTCGCCCACGTTGAGCTTGGTGATCCCGATCACGACCATCACGATGCCGGTCACCGTCGCGCCGATGAGGTTCATCGCCATCGAGAGGCGCCAGCCCGGCCCGCGGTCCCGCAGCCACTTGCGCACCATGGAGCTTTGCGAGAGCGTGAAGGCCGCGAACACGCCCACGGCGTAGAGCGGCAGGAGGGCGGTCACCGAGCCCCGGAAGAGGACCACCAGCAAGGCAGAGAAGAAGGTCAGGATCAGGATGCCGTTCTGGAAGACCAGGCGGTCGCCCAGGTTGGCGAGCTGGTGGGGCAGGAAGCGGTCCCGGGCCAGCAGCGAGGCCAGGCGCGGGAAATCCGCGTATGCCGTGTTCGCGCCCACGATCAGGATCGCCGTGGCCGAGGCGATCAGGACGTAATAGTACCAGGCCAGGCCGCCGGTGAAGACGCGGCGCCCGATCTGCGAGATCACCGTCTCGTAGCCCGTGGCGTCCTCGGGGATGGCCGGGACCTCCATGCGGGTGGCCAGGTAGGACATCCCCAGGAACATCGTGGTCAGGATGACGGCCAGGATCAGGAGGGTGGTCGCCGCGTTGTGCGCCTCCGGCTTCTTGAAAGCGGGGATGCCGTCGGAGATGGCCTCGATCCCGGTCAGGGCGGCGCAGCCCGACGCGAAGGCGCGCAGGATCACGAACAGTGTGACCTGGCCCAGCGCGGACGAGCCGTGTTCCCGCAGCATCGCCTCCGTCGCCGTGGAGACCGTCCACGCGCCGGGAGCCGGCTCCGGCACGCTGCCCGTGACGAGGCGGAAGAGCCCCAGCACGATCATCAGCAGCATCGAAA
>CADCTO010000668.1 GCA_902805585.1 uncultured Armatimonadota bacterium
GCAAAGGCCACGCGCACGAGCGCGTGGCCTTTATTCCGAAAACGACAGGGCGCTCCGACCGGAGCGCCCTGTGGCTACTTTTCCTTCTCTTCGCTGTTGGCCGGCTTCTCGAACTGCGCCTTCAGGTCCGACAGATCGCCCAGGTTTTCCAGCGCGTAGTGGAAGTCCACCATTTCGCGCACGTCGATGGGACCCAGCGACTCGAAACGCTCCCGCTCGGTGGTGTTCACCTCGGTGGTCGCGTCCTTGAGGATGCCGTCCTCCCAGTCTTCCTGTTTGACGAACTGCTCGCCCAGTTTTTTGCAGCGCGAGCACCGGAACTTGACGTACACGAAGCTGGGGCCGAACATCCGCATGTAGTACCCCGTCTGCATGACGTCCTTCTGGCCGATACGCTGACCGCAGTTACACTTGATGGCAGTCCTACTCATTAGTCCACCTCCAGGCGATTGGTAGGGCGAAGCTGGCATAGTCCGTCGTGGCAAGAGGGAGGGCCGATAAACCGGGGCAAGATACCCCACCTGTGCCGGGGCTGTGGGCGAAACTACGTCTCATGTCCACCCTCATTATACCATAGTTGTCGGCAGGGAGGGCGAGGGACCGTAGGGGTGGAGCGCCGTTGCGGGTTGAGGGTTTAGAGCCGCCGGGGGCGTCCGACGGTGGCCTGGACCCACGGGCCGCGACCCGCTTCAGAGTCCCACCTTCACGTCGACGTTCGCCTGGACTTCGTCGGGTTCCACTTTGGCGCCCTCTTCGCCCTCGCGGTCGATCCATTTGGCCATCACTTCGACCTTGGTGCCGTCATCGGGCTGGAACAGGTACTTCAGGACATACGACTGCATGAGCGTCCGCCCTTCCGGCCGCATCAGCATCTCGCGGGCGTACTGCGCTTCGCACGCGGTCACGTCGCTGGTCGGGCTGAGCAGCGAGAACGAGGCGCCGCGCATGACCGTCCGCTTGCTCGGGTCGTCGATGAACTTGTAGCCCGCGGTGATCTTGCCGCCGCGCCCCCAGTCGGCGACGTAGGAGAGGCTCTCGGTCCGCATCTTCTCGATCGAGCCGTCCGGCTTCTCTTTGTTGGAGGTGAAGTCGTAGGCGATCGTCTGGCCCTTGGCCACCTTCAGGTCGAGGTCCCAGGAGCGGACGAAGATGGGCGCCTGCCCGGCCACGTTGCGGACGCCGTAGTAGAGGCCGACGTGCAGCCGGCGGTTGGGGTCCGAGTCGAACAGGAACGACTTTGTCAGCGTGTCCGGCCCCTGATACACGATCGAATCGCCGTAGGTGAAGGCGATGCGGTGCGGCCCGACCAGCCCGCCGTAGGAGAGCTTGCGGGAGCGCCCCTGCCCCGCCTTCCCGTCAACCCTGTCCGTCGAATACGCCACCGAGACCTTCGCGTCCTTGACCGCGCCCCAGTTGATGCCCCGGAGCGGCGCGACCACGATCTCCTGGCGGCTATACCCGTGGAGGCTGTCGAGCCGGTTGTCGTAGGTCAGGTTGCGCACGATCAGCGTGAAGCTCCCCGCCTTGCCGCGCGCGGCCAGCTCCGAGCCCAGTTCGTCGTAGTCGCGCCTGGCCTTCTCGTCCTTCTGGGTCCGCTGGTACGCCGTGTACGTCAGGGCCCAGTCGCGGCTGAGCGGCATCTTGCTGTCGACGTTATACACCTTCTCGGACGGCAGCCCCAGCCCTTCGCGGCGCAGCTCGTAGCTGTCCGCCTTGATCGACAGCGAGCCGACGGCGAGCTTGCCGTTCCACTTCTCGTTGACCTCGGACTTGCCCCCGTCACCGAAGACGGCTTTGCGCTCGCCCGACCCGGTGATGCGCGCCGCGGGGTCCAGCGCCCACTGCTCCCATTCCGTCCGGTACTCTTTGTTGTCTTTCCCGTCCGAGGAGCGTACGAGGTCGAGCGAGCGGCGGTACAGGAAGCCGCGCCCCATCTCCACACCCACGGCCTGCTTGCTCGTTTCCGTGCGGTTCGCGCCCTGCTCGACAACGTTGGACAGGAACGTGAACGAGGTGCGCGCGTTCCGGGCGAGCCGGAGCGCGCCGTCCACGGTCGTCAGGGAGTCCCGCTTGAGCGCGGCGCCCGCCGCCGCGTCCGTGGTCGTCAGGCGGCTCTCGTAGTTCAGGGTGAGCGCGCCCATGCCCTGCGTCCGGAAGCCGTAGAGCGTGGTGGCGATGTCGGAGGCCTTTTTGCCGTTGTCGCGGAGGGACTGCGTCTCGCGGACGCCGCGCAGCTCGATCCCCTTCCGCGCGCTGCCCAGCAGCGACTTGCCCGCGAACCGCGTGAGCGTGTCGTCCTTCTCGTTGCCGTCGAGCGTCGTGGTGACGGCGCGGGACAGGAAGGCGAAGCTGGTGCCGGCCCCGGGGTTGGTCGCGAACTCGTACAGCCGCGTGGCGGTTTCGACGGTCTTGCCGTTTTCGGTCTTGGTCACGGTTTCGCGCAGCGCCCGCGCCGTCGCGGCGGAGCCGAACTTCTGGTTAAAGTCGAGCACGTTCCGGCTGGTCCCGGCCTCTTTACCGTCCTTGGTCTGGCCGGCGACTTCCCGTAAATACATCAGCGACGTGCCACCGCCCGGCGTCAGCGAAAACTGGGTCTTCTGCCCGTTCTGCTTGTCTTTCCCCTGCGACTGGTCGAGCAGGTTCCCCTCGAAGGCGAAGGCGCGGCCGACCTTCCACTGCCCCGCGAGGTCGAACTTCTTGCCGCCCTTGAACTTTTCGAGCTCGGCGCGGTCGGCCTCGGCGATGTCCTTGAAGCGCGTGAAGGCGGAATCCACGGTCAGGTAGTTGGCCGTGACCGAAAACCCGCCGCCCTTGAGGCTCAGCCCCTGCCGCGTGATGCCCGCCCCCTGGGCCGACAGGTCGCTGTGCGAGAAGTTGAGCAGCGTGCCGCCGATGCCCAGGCCGCCGGTCAGCCCGAGCCGGGAGATGCCCTTCTCTTTTTCGAGGCGCGACAGCACGTCGGCCGCGGCGGCCTTGTTACCGCGCAGGGCGGCGAAGCCCGAGAAGTCGGTCGAGACGTTCTGGTACGAGAGGCTGATGTTGGACCGGGCGCCGCCCGCCGCGAACCGCTGGTCGATGAGGTGGCCGGCCGAGGGGGTCGCCGGCTTCTGGTTCGGGTCGCCGAGCAGCGAGCGGGCCTGGCTCCCGAACGCGCCGCCGGAAAGGTACAGCAGGCCGGAGAAGCCTTTGCCGCTGGCGGCTTCCGAGCGCAGCCCCATCAGAGGCGTGAGTGCGGCGCCTTCACCCTCCCCGCGGTTCATGGCGAACGAGAAGCCGAAACTGCCGCCGCCGACGCCACGGAAGGAGAGGAGCGGGAGGCCGAGCACGGCGCCGCCCGCCGCGTTCTGCTTGCCCGGCCGGAAGCGGTAG